>DATLRG010000180.1:0-3356 GCA_035534795.1 Chloroflexota bacterium | reverse complement strand
ATTTGCGCAACAAATCCAGCACACCCCTGCACTTCCCCCAAGGACAATAAAAATGGAACCAATTGACGACGAGGAACTCGCCCGGTTGAAGTCCCTGCCCTGGCTCTCTGCCCTCGACGCGGGCGACGCCGCGCAGTTGATCGCGGAGTACGAGGGGGCGCTGCGCGAGGCCTACCGCACCGGCGACCGCGGCCCGCTCGAAAAGGTCCTCGATCGCTGGCGTGAACGCAGCACCGGCACCTCGTCCACGGCCGCGCCCTCCTGAGATTGTTGACACCGGCGCCTGGCTTCAATTATCATCCTGCTCAGGCCAGAACGCTCGGGGTCTGTCTGACTCATGGAGGTCGTTGCGCATGGGGAACGAACGCACCACGTACATCACTCCGTCCGAGGCCTGGGCACTCGACGACTTGATCCGTCATACCTGGACCGAAGAAGGGCGGCAGGTCGGTCGCCTGTTACTCCTGAAAGTGTTCGCCGTTATCAGAGAGTTTGAAGCGCGTCGCAACGATCCGTCCCCACCGGAAGCCCTGCCAATGACCATGACCGAAGACGAGTGCTGGGCCATCAACTACCACGTGCGCCGCAGCTACGTCGACCCGGAGGGTTTTCGGGTTGGCCGCCCGCTCCTGATCAAGGTGTTTGGCCTGATCCTGGAGATGCGCAACCAGGAGAATCTGCACACGCTGCGCCTCGCCGATGGGTCAGTCGACGTGGAATCCACGGACGTTGCTCGCCGCCTGGAGCAGTGGCGCGAGCTTCTCAACGACGAGCACCCGGAGGGTGGTAGCGAGAAACCGCCGGAGGGTTGAACAACCCGATGAGTCCAGCGGTGTCGCCCGAGGACCGGCTGATTCGCGTTGGCGACCTGACGTTCCACGTCCGGGTCTGGTCCGACGAGGGCCACCCCATTGTGTTGTTGCACGGCCTGGCGTCGTCGTCGCACGTGTGGGACCTCGTGGCGCCCTTGCTGGCGCCGCGGTACCGGGTCGTTGCCATCGATCAGCGCGGCCACGGCGAAAGCGACAAGCCCGAGACCGGCTACGACCTCCCGACGTTCGTCGCCGATCTGCGCGGCATCGTCGGGGCCCTGGAGCTGCAGCGCCCGGCGTTGGTCGGCCATTCCTGGGGCGGGAATCTCGCGCTTCAATACGCGGTGACCTATCCCGCCGACGTGTCCCACCTCGCCCTCGTCGACGGCGGGATCATCGAGATGCAACTGCGCGACGGTATGACCTGGGACGTTGCCGAAAAGCAGATGGCCCCGCCGGACATCAGCATGCCGCTCCCGGCGTTCGTCGAGCGCATGCGCAACCGCCTGGGGGCGATCTACAGTGACGACGTTCGCGACGCGATTCTCGGAAACGTCTGGGTCGACCAGCGTGGCGTGGTGCGGGCGCGCCTCACCCGAGAACGGCACATGCTGATCGCACGAGCGTTGTGGGAGCATCGGCCATCACGGCTCTACGAGAAAGTACGTTGTCCGACGCTGGTCGTCGCTGCCGAACCTCCGAATTCCACGGCCGACCCCGACCGATTGCGCTGGAAACGTCGGGCGATGGCGCTGGCGGAGCAGCGGTTGCCGCGCTCGCACATCCTCTGGATGCGTGAGACGATCCACGACATTCCGCTCCACCGACCAGACGATCTCGCGAGCGCGCTCGCACGCCTGATCCAATCCACCTGAGGAAGGGATATCCCATGCCGTACAACAGCCTTCGCCCGGTCCGCGAGAAGAAGGGCATGACCATCGCCCAGGTCGCGGGGAAGACGAGTATCTCGATCCGGACGCTGCAATCCTACGAAGCCGGCGAGCGAGCGATCTCGGCGGATGATTTACGGAAGCTATCGCGAGTGCTCTACGCCTCGACGACCGAGCTACTGCAGCCCACGGTTCCCCCGCCGCCCCCACCGGCCCCGCCGCCACGGCCGGTCGAGCCCGCGCCGGTCCGCGAGGCCGTTCCGGTGACGCCCGCGGCCGACCTCGCGGACCGCCTACCCGGCGACGTACGGGCGGAAGCCGAGGTCCACCGGCCGCCGAGCGGACGACCGAGTTTTGGCCGACCGCCATCGCCTCGTCCACCTCGCCCGCCCCGCGAGCCTTTCACACCGCGACCGCCGGGACCATCCACCGCCGGCCAGATCGACCAGATCCGCAACCTCGGTCGCCGCCTGGGCCTGGACGACAGCGCGCTCGTCGAGCGAATCGGCGCATCGCTGGAGTCGCTCGACCACACCGCGGCACGAGCCGCGATCGCCGTGCTCCGCAAGGACATGGAGGAGTCGGGCACCTGGCAGCCCCGCGTCCAGGAGAGTCCCGATCAGGAGGCAGAGTACCTCGCGAAGCTGCGCGATCGCCGGGTCCCGATCGACGTCGTGTTGATCAACGGCGAGCGCTTCCAGGGACTGATCGAAAGTTTCACTCCGTACGTCGTCCAGTTGCGCGATGTGCAGAGCGGGGCCGACGTGTACGTGCGCAAGCTGGCGATCGCCTACTACCGGACCGAGGGGCCAGCGCATGACGCTCAGTGACCTGCTGACCTACCTGCGCGCGCGGAAAGCCGGTGTCTACTATTCCGACGTCGCCGGGGCCCTCGGGATTCCGACGCTCCGCATCGTGCGAGCGGAGCGGACCCACACGGTGCCAAACCTCACGCCCGACGAACTTGGCCGCCTGGCCGAGTACTTCGAGGTGCCCGTCGAGGAGCTTCGCCAGGCCCAGCGGCAGACCCGACACGATCTGACTACCTACCTGGGCACCCAGGAGCGCGCCGGCGCGCCGGCTTACCTGCGGCTGCTCGGTGGCATCGCGGTCGCCGGCCCGGTGGTCTGGCGCGACCGCCACGCCGTCGCCGTCCAGCAACCCGACCAATCGGTGTTCGTCGTCTACCGATCCAGCGTCGAGGCCTGGGGAGAAACGAAAGACGAGTGATGCGTGATGAGTGATGCGTGGCTGGTGATCAGGGGTCCGGGGGACGCGAAGCGCCCGACCTCGTTCCCCTCATCACTAGCCACTCATCACTCATCACTGCGTCACTTGGACAAAATGAGCAGCAGCAGCGCGGTCAGGATGAGCGCGATCAACACGAGCAGCGGTGGAACGAGAAACCACCACCGTCGCCGCACGCGATCAATCGGACGTGGGCGGCGTGACGGCCGCATGAGTTCACCTCAGGGAAACCTCAAAGTCAGCCCGGAGTGAAAACGGCAGGGATGTGGTGGATTTGCGGCACAAATCCACCACATCCCTGCCGTTTTCACTCCGGGCTGACTTTAAGGTTTCCCTGAGGTGAACTCATGCGGCCGTCACGCCGCCCACGTCCGATTGATCGCGTGCGGCGACGGTGGTGGTTTCT
>DATLRG010000179.1:0-6866 GCA_035534795.1 Chloroflexota bacterium | reverse complement strand
CGCGGTGGCGCGCTGCATCTCCAGGACGAAATTGGCGCCCGGGCGGAAGTCCCAGGCCTGGAGGATCGTGG
Organism: Chloroflexota bacterium; assembly: GCA_035534795.1. GTDB lineage: Bacteria > Chloroflexota > UBA6077 > FW602-bin22 > CADDYW01 > JAJPKB01. Next base: position 6,795 of record DATLRG010000179.1, on the reverse strand, counting down.
CGAAGCCTTCCTGCTCCAGTTGCCAGGCGATCCATTCGGCCCAGGCGCGATCGGCCTTGTTGTAACTGATGAAGAAGTCAGCCGTCTTCTTCTCGTTCACTTCTGTCCATCCAGCGAGCGGGTAGGCACATCATAGCGCATCCGCCGCGCCGTGTACAGTGGTCGGCGCTTCAGCCCGTTGCGTACGAGCGCCGGCGCCGCGAAGGAACCAGAGATGCTTCGCTCCGCACAGCATGACAGGGGCCCGGTCGGTTTGCGATTTCGCCAGCAGTATCGATCATTCGGGCGAGAGCGGGACTTCCTTCATTCGTCGCTAACCCCGCTCACGGTCTCGACAACGTCCACCAGGTAAAGCCGAGGCCCGACCAGCTAATCGCTGGTCGGGCCTCGATCGCTCGCATATTCCTGGGGTTGCTCAGGAACTGGAAGCTTCGCCCTACCCCGCTCGCACCGTGCGGTCGGCGGTCGCGGCGGCGGCGGGCCGGCGCGAGACCGGGGTTCCGACTTTGCGGAAGGTCACGGCGACGAAGAGGTAGCACGCGGTTACGATTACCATCAGGTAGCTGATGTAGAGGAAGGGAATCGCCCAGGCCGGGTTGCCGTTGGTCGTCAGGAACGTGCTCACTGCGCTCAGGTAGGTCTGATCGGCGGCTTCGACGCCGAAGACCTGGGGGACGAGATACAGCGCCGACGCGATGAGCACCAGCATCGTGGTGAGGCGAAAGTCAGCCGGGTTGTCGTCGGCGTCGCGGGTCAGCTTGATCGCCAGGCCGACGAGCAAAAGTGCGGTTGCTAGCGAGCCAGTCAAGGGAAGGGCGTCGGTGCTTACCAGGTTGGGGTAAAAGAGGACGATTCCCAACCCGAAGGTCAGCAGCATAACGGCGTCGCGCAGCAGGACGTAGGCCAGCCACCAGATGTCGGCTCCGAAGCGCAGGGTAAACTTGTGCAACATGCGGATCATGTACGGGCGACTCAGGTGGAGTGCCAGGGTGAGAATCCAGAAGGCGGGCAGCGTTGCCGCCGCGGTTTGAACGATCCAGGCTTGTCCGCCAGTTACCAGGCCGGACGTGATCGCTTCGGTCAGTTGATCGGGGGTCATCGTTCACTCCTCCTTAGCCGTGGGCTGCTTGTCCGCGGCCGTTCCTGCTTGGGCGAAATCCTCGTTCGTCTTCCAGGTTCGCCAAACGCGCCAGGTGCCGTTGCGGCGCACCGGTCGCCACTTGACGTCCGGTCCCCAGGGATCGCCCAGGGGGCGGTCCTTGCGTGACACCCGGGTAAAGTCCGAGAGCGCTTGCCAGTGCTCCGGATCGTAGTGGTGCTCGCGAACGATCGGCCCCTGGGCCGGAGCGAAGGGAACGTCGCCTTCCACCTTCTCGACCCGGACAATGTCCATCGGGCATTCCATCACGCAGACCATGCAGCCGGTGCAGCGGGCGATCTGAATCGGAAAGATCGTCATCCACGCCTGATTCTCGCCGGGCGTTCCGCTGGCCTCGCTGACCGGCTCCGGACCGGTGCTTTGGGGACGGGTCATGTCGAGACAGCGCACCGGGCAAACGTCGACGCACACGCCGCAATTCAGACACTCGTGCGGATCGAACGAAAAGGAAAATCCTGCCATCGTGGCCTCCTCACCGCTCTGACGAAACGCTGGTCGAGCGCAAGGTATGCATGGCGGCGTAGAGACCAAGTAAGCCTACGCCGAGGAGCGAGATGTAGGTGGCGATCAGGGCAAAGGTCGGATTGTCCTGCGAGATGAGGGCCTTGGCGAGCGCCGGATTGACCCCGGTCTGGCCGGCCTGAACGCCCAGGAGAGTAGGAATGAGGTAGAGCAAGGCACCGATGCCCAGGAGGGTGCTGGTGAGCTGGAAGGCCCCCAGATCCTCGTCGACGTCGCGCACCAGCTTGACGACGAGCACCGCGAAAAGACAGAGCGCCGCGAACGGGCCGGTGACGGGCAGGTCTTTGCTGGTCATGACGTCGGGGAAAAAGAACATGAAGCTCAGGGCAAAGGTGAGCAGAATCACGAAGTCGCGGATCGCCACGTAGGCGAGCCACCAGATATCGGCGCCCAACCGCAGAGAGAACTTCTGGACGACGTTGAGCATGTACGGTCGGGCGAGGTGCAAAGCCAGCATCATCAACCACAAAATCGGCAGGATTGCCGCGAGCGTCCCTTCGAGCAGTTGCTCCCCACCATCGGAGAGCGAGTTCGCGATTGCCTGAGAAATCTGATCTGGAGTCATGCCTCCTCCTTCTCTAAAGCCCGCCGGCCGATTCCGGTTCGGCCTCTGTTAAGAGGATAGTCGCTCCAGCCGAGTCAAACATCCCCGAGAGGAGTGAATCCGCGAACGATGATCGGAGGGATCTTTTCTCCTCCTTTCGGAGGACGTGGTCGCCCTGGGCGGGGGGCGCGAGATCTGGGAGCGCCGCCTTCCAGGCGGCACGTACGGTTACCCCCCGTCGTGCCGCCTGGATGGCGGCGCTCCCGGTCCCGGCGTCAGCCGCCGCTGGTCAGAATCGTGCAGAAGAAGTTCGCTCGCGAGCGACTCCTGATCGGCTCGGAGGGGATCCCATGGCCGACACGCCTCCGCCCAATGCTCGGCCGCCGCGCTCGTTCTGGCTGGCCGAGCTGGCGATCGGCCAGCCGGTGTTTATCACCATGCTGGCGCTGGCGGTGCTCGTCGTCGGGATCCTGGCCTATCGCCAGATGGGTCTCGATCTGTTCCCGGACGTCTCGCTGCCGGTCGTCGTCGTGCAGACCGTTTATCCGGGGGCGAGTCCGAGCGACGTCGTCGACACGGTGAGCAAGCCGATCGAGGACGCGGTCAGCTCGCTCAACGGCGTCGACAGCGTCCATTCGACCTCGTCGGCCGGCGTCTCGCTGGTGGTCGTCGAGTTTGGCATGGATCAGGATCCGAAGGCGGCTGCCGACGCGGTGCGGGCGCGGCTCGACCTGATTCGCGGCCAATTGCCGAGCGACGCCCAGGCGCCGATTGTCGAGTCCTTCGATCCCTCGGCGGCGCCGATCTTAGCGGCGGCAATTGCCGACACCTCCGGCCAGCGCTCGCCGGCCGCTTTGCGCAGTCTGGTCGATGGATCGCTCAAGCCCGCTTTGGAACAGGTGCCGGGGGTGGCCGCGGTCGACGTCACCGGCGGCCAGGTCGAGCAGATCCAGGTCGCGCTGGATCGAGACCGGCTCGCCAGGTACGGCCTCGCCCCGGACCGGGTGGTCGGGGCGATTCAGGCGGCGACCCTGAACGTGCCGGCCGGCCAGGTGCCGAATGGCGCCAGCGAAGCGCTGTTGAGTACCCGCAAGACGATTCAATCGCCAGATGAGCTTGCCGCGGCCCCGGTCGAGGTGCTGCCGAACGGCGCGGTGATTCGGGTGCGCGACGTCGCCACGGTGCAAGAGGCCCCGTCCGACGTCCAGGCGCTCGCGCGGCTCGACGGACACGCCAGCGTGACCGTGTCGATTCTCAAGCAGTCCGGAACCAACACCGTCGAAGTCGCCGACGCGACGAAAGCGAAGCTGAACGAGCTGGCCGGTCAGTATCCCGGTCTGAGCGTCGCCGTCGCCGCCGACCAGTCGACCTATACCCGCCAGTCGATCGACGAGCTGCAGCAGTCGCTACTGATCGGCGCGCTGCTCGCGGCGCTGGTCGTGCTCTTTTTCTTCCGGGATCCGCGCAACACCCTGGTCACGGTGGCCGGTCTACCGGTGATTCTGCTCGGCACCCTGGCGGTGCTCAATCTCTTTGGCGTGACCCTGAACGTCATTTCTATGCTCGGCATCTCGCTCTCGATCGGCATGTTGATCGACGACGCGATCGTCGTCCGGGAAAACATCTATCGCCACGTCGAGGCCGGCGAGACGCCGCGCCAGGCGGCGGCCCACGGCACCGCCGAGATCGCCCCGGCGGTCGTCGCGGTGACTTCGACGATCGTCGCGGTGTTTCTGCCGATCGCGTTTACCAGCGGGATCGCCGGTAAGTTTTTGCGCGACTTCGGCCTGACCGTCGCGGTCGCCGTGCTCGTTTCCCTGGTCGAGGCGTTCACCCTGGCGCCGATGCTCTCGGCGCACTTTTTCAAAGGGCAAGCGGCTGGGGACTGGGGGCTGGGGGAGGGGACTTCCCCTTCTCTCCCCGTGGGGGAGAAGGGGTCAGGGGTAGAGGGGTCGTTCCCTCGTACCCCCAGCCCCTACGGCCGCGCCCTCGCCTTCGCGCTGGGCCATCGCTGGGTGGTGGGGTTGCTCGCGGTGCTGAGTCTGGTAGGCAGCGGGGTGCTGGCGGCGCGGCTGCCGGTGTCGTTCGTGCCGGCCGGAGATCAGGGGCAGTTCACAGTGAGCCTGACCCTGGCGCCGGGGACGCCGCTGGCGACGACCGACCGGGCGGCACGGGCGGTTGAGACGGTCCTGCGCGGCGAGCCGACCGTCGCCCACGTTTTCACCACGGTCGGCGCGACCGGGGGCGGCGGTAACGTCGCACAGCTCGACGTAACATTAGAAGAGGCCGGCGAAACGGCCGCGGTCGTGGCCCGGCTGCGGCCGCGGATCGGGGCGGCGATTCCCGGGGTATCTTTCACCGTGGACACTCAATCGAGCGCGTCGTCGGCGGGGGGAGGCGCCGCGGCGAACGCGGTGAACGGCCGGCCGATCCAGTTCTCGGTGCGCGGCGACGATCCGACCGAGGTCGACCAGGTATCGGCCGACCTGGTGCGGCGCCTGAAAGCGATCGACGGCGCGGTTGACGTCGCTCGCTCACTCCAACCGGGCGCGCCGGAGCTCGCGGTGGAGCTGGATCCGAACAAGGCGGCCCAGGATGGACTGACCCCGGCCGGGGTCGGGGCGACGCTGCGGGCGATGGTTCAGGGAGAGACAGCCGGGACGGTCCAGCTTGGCGGTCAGAACCTCGACGTGGTGGTTCAGCTCGCCGCGGCTGACCGACAGAGTCCCGCCGATTTGCTGAAGCTGCCGCTGGCAACCGTGAAGGGCAGCACCGTGCTCCTGTCCGACGTTGGCCAACTGACTCAGTCCACCGTGCCGAGTGAGATCGATCGCCAGGACCGGGAAAATGAAGTGATCGTCGGCGCCGACTCGGCGGGACGGAGTCAGGGCGCGGTGCTCGGCGACGCCGAAGCGGTGGTGCAGAGCATGGCGCGGCCGGCCGGCGTGACAATCGAGGCGTCGGGCCAAACTCAGTATACCGAGCAGATGACCTCGGCGCTTGGCCTGGCCATGGGGCTGGCAGTGCTCTTCGTTTACATGATCCTCGCCTCGCAGTTTGGGAGCTTCGTGCAGCCCCTCATTATCATGCTGGCGCTGCCGTTCTCATTTCTGGGCTCGTTCGTGGCACTCTACCTCGGACACTTCGATCTGGACATGCTCGGGATGATCGGCATGATTCTGCTGATGGGGCTGGTCGCGAAGAACTCGATTCTGCTCGTCGACCTGGCCAACCAGTTCCGACGGGCGGGAGCGAGCGCGCGGGAGGCAATGCTCGCGGCGGGACCGATCCGGCTGCGGCCGATCCTCATGACGACGCTCGCGATGATCGGCGGAATGATTCCGGTCGCGGTGGGTATCGGCGCCGGGAGCGCGCTGCGCCAGCCGATGGGAGTTAGCGTGATCGGCGGCCTGCTCACCTCGACCGCGCTGACCCTGCTGGTCGTGCCGGTCGCCTACACCGTCGTCGCTGACCTGGGCGCCGGGCTGCGTGCCCTGCCGGGGCGACTGGCTGGACTGCTCGGCGAAGGCGGCTCGCCCAGCCTGATTCGTGTCCTCGGCCTCTGGCTGATCGCTTTCGGAGTGCTCGGCGCGCTGGTCTTTCAGGCCTCGACCGAGTCGCGGCCGGCCGCTACTTTCGCTGTCGCTCCGACGCGCACGCCGAGCGCTTCCGTGCCAACGCCCGCCGCCTTTCCGACCGTTCCCTTGAGCAATGCACCGCCGGACGCCGCGCCGGCTCCGGCGCCGCCGGCCGTTCCGCCGGCGTTGCCGGACGCCGCCTCGCCGCCCACGTCGGTCGCCACGCCATCTTCTGGCGCGTCCACCGCGGGCGTGGCTCAGGTGGGAAACACCGGCGGCCTCGGCCTGAACCTGCGCGGCGGTCCGGGCACGAATAATCCGGTCGTCGCCAGTCTGTCCGACGGCACGCAACTGGTCTCGCTCGGCAACGAAACCACCGCCGACGGCCACGTCTGGCTCAAAGTGCGGACGTCGGGCGGCGCGGTGGGCTGGGTGGCCCAGGACTATCTGCGAGGACAATAGGCGCTGGGAACTCTGTTCTGCGCTCTCGGCGGAGCTTTTGCAAGCGTATCTTTGATAAACCGAAAGTCCTCGCGAAGAAAGATAAGATCGTCAACGGCGCCGGCTTCAAGCTGGAAGCGGACGAGATGCCTGGCCACTCCAACATGGAGTTCGTGACTGACGCCTTTCCGGAGACCCCGGACGGAGGTGAGGCGCTGGCCAAGGCCGCGGTCAACATCGCGGGCATTATTCAGGCCTTGACGCCGCAGGTCGATCAAGAAGTTCCGTCGACCGCGCTGGCCACCTACGGAACGCCGGTGGCGAATCGCTTCCTGCTACCCAAGAGTGCACCGTTCAATGGGAAGCCACAGGTAACGGCCGGGCTGCGTCTGGACAAGCTAGACGATTTCTTCGAGGCGATCGAGCTGCGACAGCAGGCCCCGGCCGTGGCCCCGAACGCGGCGGTGATTTTCGGTGGGCACACTGGGCCGAACACGCCTACTCGGGATGCAACGACCCAGTCGTCGGGGGTTGGACCGGTGACGACGGCG
>DATLRG010000178.1:0-3492 GCA_035534795.1 Chloroflexota bacterium | reverse complement strand
CCCGCCCCTCTCCTTCGGAGATGGAGAGGGGCGGGGGGTGAGGCCGCCCGGCCCGCGCCCCAAGCTGGACACTCGCTGGCGGCTGGCCAATGCCGACCAGATCTGCGATCATGCTCGCGGGTATCTGGCAGGTGGCAGATGGTGAGGGATGTGCCCAGCGCATCACTCCCACCTACCACCTGCCAGGTACCCTGGACGACAGTGAAGCCAGGATGAGCAGGACACGGTGTGATTGATCTGCATCGCAGATCAATCACACCGTGTCCTGCTCATCCTGGGCCAACCCGAGGGCGACGACGAGATGGAGGATGACTTTGGAGCGTGAGGTCCAGAAACAGTTTGGCGCGGTGGCCGCGCATTACGTTAGCAGCGCGGTCCACGCGCGCGGGCCGGACTTACCGGTGCTGATCGAGGCGGCTGGTCTGCGCGGGGACGAGCGGGTGCTGGACCTCGGGACCGCCGTGGGCCACACCGCCTTTGCCTTCGCGCCGCACGTCGCCCGGGTGACCGGCGTCGACGTGACGGACGAGATGCTGGCGCAGGCGCGCCGGCTCGCGGTCGAACGAGGCATCGGGAACGTGACCTTTGCGCGCGCCGACGTGGCGGACCTGCCGTTCGAGCGCGCGAGCTTCGATCTGGTGACGTCGCGCTACAGCGCCCATCACTACGCGAATCCCGGCCAGGTCGCCTGGGAGGTCGCGCGGGTGCTGCGGCCGGGCGGACGGTTCGTCCTGGCAGATACCGTGGCGCCGGACGATCCCGCGCTGGACACGTTCATCAACGCCGTCGAGCTGCTGCGCGATCGCTCGCACGTCCGCGATCACACCGTCGGCCAGTGGCGCGCCATGCTCGCGACCGCGGGACTGAGCTCCGAGGTCTTCCACGGCTGGGACGTGGAGCTGGAGTTCGAGGAGTGGGTCACCCGCATGCAGACGCCGCCGGCCGCCGTCGCCCTGCTGCGCTCGCTGCTCGCCGACGCCGCGCCGCGTGCCCGCGAGGCGTTCCGGATCCGAACGCGCGACCGGCTCACGTTCTGTTTGAAAGGGGCGATCATCCGGGCGTGGAGACCGTCTCTCGGCGATGATCTGTAGGCATCGTGCGAGGAAAGCGCCCGATGGCAAGGGATACGCCCAGCGTATCCCTTGCCATCGGGCGCTTTCCTCGCACCGGCTTCGGTAAGAAAATCGGCGGCGCTCGTGCTGGAAGGGTACGAGCGCCGCCAAACGGCCCGGCTGCGAGCCGTGTCAGTGAGGAAGGAAAGGAGCGCCGATAGTGTCCTACGCTTGGCCGGCGATCCTGGCGTCGTCGCGCGGGTGAGTCGCGGGGCGCGTGGCGTTTCCCGGGCCGGTAACCGGCCGGGGCGCCGGGCGCGCCGTTGGCGGGCCGGCGGACGGGCCTTTCGCCTGGAAGCGGAGAGCCGCCCGGTTCCGTTGGTAGCGCGGTGCGATGATGAACAAAAATGCGATCAGTCGCGCCCGTTCCTCCGGGCTGAACAGGATGAACTGGATCCCCAGCCGGCACCGGCCGTCCTGCAGGCCACGCGTGTTCACCACCTCGCCGCGGACGCGCAGCGCCCCGCCGGGTAGGTCCAGCGTGACCGCGCAGGGGCGCCCGAACGCGAGCGCCGTCGCAGCAACCACGCCGACACCGTAGAGCGAGAGGTCCTGGACGGCGGCCGGCTGGGCTGGCGAGTCCGGTGTGGCGATCGTCGCGGTGAGAGTGACCGGGAAGCGGTAGCTCTGGCGGCGGTAGAGCCGGCGCAGCGCCGTGTTCACGGCCAGCCAGATGACCGCGACGTTCGCGATCGCCCAACCCAGCGCCAGCAAGAGATCGCCTTCGCGTGGGTGGACCGTTCGGCCGGCCCCGAGCAGGCTCGCCAGGCCGACGAGGCCAGCGCCGACCTCCAACGCCAGCAGCGCGACGTGCGGCAGCACCACGCGGCGCTCCCGCGCTTCGACCGCGGCGACCTGCTGGCGCGGCGTCGCCCGCAACGCCCCTCGGTCGGGCCAGGCCAGCCGGACGCTGCCGCGCAGGAACGTGAACAGCTTCAAGACGCCGTACTTTTCGCCGCGGAGGTAGTCGAAGCTGCCCCGTCCGAGCGCCACGTTGGCCAGCAGAGTCAGCGCGAAGCACGGCGCCCAGTGAGCGAGGAACTCCACGGCGCCGACGCGCCAGGGAGAGAGACCGGTCGCCAGGATAACGACCGGCGTCGCCAGATAGACGAGCTTCCGGTACGGATCGAGGTACGACGCGACCGACCCGAGGTAGCTCAGTCGTTGGGCGAGTGAGAGACCGGGCACGATCAGCGGATTATCGCGGCTGCGCAGGAATTGCATCGCGCCTTCGGCCCAGCGCAGGCGCTGCGCGTTGAAGGCGTGGAGCGTCTGCGGCGCGATGCCGTAAGCAAGCGCCTCGGGATGGTAGACCGTCTTCCAGCCACCCGCCTGCAAGCGGACGGAGGTAGGGAGGCCCGCCGTGCGGGTCCCGGTGGCGACGCCCCCGATCGAGGTAAGCGCCGCGCGCCGCACGATCGACGGGCTCCCGCACCAGACCGCCGCGTTCCACCGGTTCTTGCCCGGCTGGATCACGCGGTCGAACAGCGCCTGATCGTGCCAGGGAGTCAGTCCCCCGGCGCGCGCCTCGTGCTGGATCGAATCGAGGTTGTAGAACTCCGGCGGGAGCTGCACCAGGGCAACGCGCTCGTCGACGAAGTAACCCAGCGTGCGGTCCAGGAAATCCGGTTGTGGCACGGTATCGGCGTCCAGCAGGACGAGGAAGTCGCCGTCGGTGCGCGGCAGCGCGGCGTTGAGATTGCCCGCCCAGGCGCCGCTGGCGTCCGGTCGCGTCAGGTAGCGGCAGCCCAGCCGAGCGACGAGCATCGCCACGGCGGGGCGCCGGCCGTCGTCCAGGACGTAGGTCGTGTGGGGATAGGTCAGCACGCCGCAGCCAATCAGCGTCGCTTCCAGGACTTCCAGGTCCTCGTCGTGGGTCAGCACGTAGACGTCCACGCTCCGGCCGGGCGGACTCTGACCGGGGGCCGTCTGCTTGGTATCCCAGGCCATCAGGACGAAGAGGATGAAGCTCACCGCGCCAAAGGCCTCGGCGGCGAGAACGACGATCGAGAAGATCGGCGACGCCGGGTTGAGCGACGCGGTCCCGCGCCACCACAGGTAGGCGACGAGATAGACCACCGCGAGCGCCGCGACGGCGCGAGCAACCCCTGGCCGATAGAGCAGCTTCATCCCTCACCCTGGCTTTCGCTAGACCTGGTCAAGGTGAAAAGTGTAAGGATCTGCACAGCAGATCCTTACACTTTTCACCTTGACCAGGTCTAGCACGTGATTGGCCGCTGTCCGGTCGCTGAATTGAGGGTAAGCCCACCGGCCGGTCGCGTCTACTGCCCGTTCAGGCTACCGACTGATACCCGATCGGGCTAGAGGTAAGCGAGGGTAAGAAGTGGGTGGCAGTGCGTGATGCGCACCGCGCATCACG
>DATLRG010000177.1:0-3936 GCA_035534795.1 Chloroflexota bacterium | reverse complement strand
CATGCTGGGAAATTGGCGCGCAGGGCCAATTTCCCAGCATGCCGCCCCTCATTCCTCCCTGAAGGAAGGTGAATGGCGACCAAGCGCTACTTCATCAAATGTTTGGCGTGCGACCAGACGTTCTGGCTCGACAGCGTGGAGACGCTGGTGCCGGAGCACGGGCCGTGGAATCGGCGGGTCGAGCGGCAGCCACGGTCTGAGCGTGGCTGCCAGGGCGCTCGACAGCCGGGGCACTGGATCGGCGAAGATGCCGCCGCGGGACCGTCTAGCCCGCCAGCCGCCCCGCGGCGCCCATCGCCCGATACTTCGCCGGAACCGTGATCTTCGGGAACACGCGCAGAGCGTTCGTTCCCATGATCTTGCGCTTGGCTTCGTCGGAGAGTGGCAAGTCGAAGGCCGCGCGCGGATGGTCGAAGTCGTGGTGCGGCCAATCCGAGGCGAACAACGTGGTGTTCTCGCCGTTGTAGATGCGGATCAGATCGACCAGGTCCTGCCCCCGCGGCGGCTCCTCGATCGGCTGGGTGGCGAAGTACATCTTGTCGATCCATTTGCTGGGTAGATCGTCGTAGTAGGGCCAGACGCGCCGCTGCTCGGTGAACTCCTTGTCCAGCCGCAGGCGCAGGAAGGGCACCCAGGTGAGACCGGCCTCGCAAAAGAGGATGCGCAACTTCGGAAAGCGGACCGGCACGCCGTTTTCCAGGAAACTCATCACGTTGGACATCATCGCGAAGACGTGCGACGCGGTGTGGCCGGTCGGCGCGGTCGTGAACTGCTCGACGTTGAAAGGAAAGCCCCAGGAGCTGCCCGACACCGAATGCAACGCGACCGGCAGATCCGCGGCCTGCGCCGCCTCGAAGATCTTGTAGTAGCGGCGGTGCCCCCAGAGCGGGTAGACCTGGCAGGTGGGCAGAAAGACCGCGGCAAAACGCGGGTGACCAGCCCAGCGTTCGATCTCCCGAACCGCTTCGTCCGGGTCCTGGTGGATGGCGACGATCACGCCGTAGAGGTCGTTCTCCCGGTCGACCCACTTCTCGGCGATCCAGCGGTGGTAGGAGCGGGCGAGAGCGGCGGCGTAGTCGGGATTGGGAATCGCCGCGATCTTCAAGAAGAAGTCCGGGAAGATGACCGCCGCGTCGATCGCGAAGGCGTCGAGGTCGCGGCGCAGCTGGTCCGCGGTCCAAACGATCTCCTCTCGGGCGCCCCGCAGGCTCGGCAGCGCGGCGCCCGGCAGCGGGCCGCCGCCGCCCGGTGCGTAGCAAGGGATGTCGAGGTAGCGGCGCGGGAGTCGCGCAGCGTTCTCCACCGCCGTGCGCCAGGGCGCTTCGGTGAATGGCGCCAACTCGGTGGGCGTCTCGTGGGCGTGGACGTCGACGTCGACGACGAAGACGTCGTCAAGCGTGAGCGTGGCCGGCTGCTGGGCTGAGGCCTCAACTGCCATGAGCGGTCCCTCCGCAGATGTGATCGGCGCGGCCGCTACGCCGTACCGAGAAAACGTGGTCTGCTTGCCCATTATGGCACGCCCGGGCGGGTTCGGCAACGGTCGCCCGGTGTTTTTCCCAGGGATATCTGTCGGAAGGAGCTTGAGAACATTGGCCCACGAGGCCAACGTTCTCAAGCTCCTTCCGACAGATATCCCTGGGAAGTGCGACGACCGTGTTGCGTCTACAACAGCTTGACGGTCAAGGCGGATTGTGGCATGGTTTGCTCTCGGATTCGCGCGGGATCGAGGGGAATCGCCCGTGGGAGGAACTCGACGTGTCAAGAGGCGACTACCGCATTGTCGACGCGGACGTCCACATTCACGAGCTGGATTCCGATCTGGCCCCGTATTTCGAGCTGCCGTGGCGGCGAGTCCTCGAAGAGGGCGGGCTGACCCGCGAGGGCGCGCGCAACGTGAAAGGGGAGCGGCTGTTCGATTACCCCGGCTATGCCGCTCTCACCCCCTACGATCCGATGCTTGGCGAGCTGCCTGAGGAGCCGCACCGGATCACGTCGCCGGAGATACTGCGGGCCGACCTCGACCAGCGTGGCGTTGACGCCGTGGTGATCCACACTGGCCGCCTGCTCCGCGCCGCGGGCAGCAACGACTACAACTACGCCACCATGCTCGCTCGCGCCTTCAACCGCTACCTGGCCGAGCGCTGGGTCGATCCCCATCGAGGCATCTACGCCGCGATCATGGCGGCGAACCAGGCCCCGGAGGACGCCGCCGAGGAAATCGCGCGGTATGCTCAGCACGACGGGTTCGTCGCGGTCCATCTGTCCTGCGCGGGCAACTACCCGCTCTGGGGCGATCGGAGCTACGAGCCGATCTTCGCCGCGGCGCACGAGGCAGACCTGCCGGTCTTCCTGCACGGCGCCCTGACCGTTGCCCCGGTGTTCCCTTACCAGCTCCACCACCTGCCGACGGCGCTGGCAAAGCAGACGCTCTCGCAAACCTTCGGAGCGCTGGCAAACCTGACGAGCATGCTAACGACGGGCGTCCTCAGCCGGTTCCCACGCCTGAAGGTTGTCTTCGCCGATGCCGGCGTTGGCTGGCTGCCACTGGCCCTGGGGCGGCTAGACCACTTTTACCCATATCTCCGCGACGAGGTCTCGTTCCTGACATCTCGCCCCAGCGACGCCGTTCAACGCCAGGTCTACCTGACCACCCATCCGCTCGACCTCCCGGGCAACCCCGCGCTGCTCACCGCCTGTCTGGAGGCGATCGGGCTGGACCACCTGCTCTTCGGCTCGGATTGGCCCCACTTCGACGCCACGGCGCCGGGGCAGATCATCGACTTGCCGCTGCCGGAACCGGCGAAGCGACAAATCCTTTCAGAGAACGCGCAGCACGTGTTGCGCATTCTCGAGTCGACGCCACAATGCTAACAGATAAACCGCTTGCCGCGTGGTTTCGAAGCGCCTGCAAAGCCGAGGGAATGCCGGCGAGAGCATCAATAATCCAATCGCTGTCGACCAGATAGCTCATGGACGGGTGGCCGGGCGGGTGCCTTCCTCGCGCGCACGGTAAATGAATGCCTTGAATGCTTCTGCGTCGACATCCTGCCAACTGCCGGCCGCCTCGCCCATGCCGTCCAAAGCGGCCTGCGGATCGTAGCCTGCCCAGATATCCTCGGGTTCACGAGCGAGCCGGTACCGCGTGCCGTCCTTTTCGAGCAGCACTGGCCCGTACGCGGCCTCATCCAACACGTGACCAAGGTCGCTATCCGCGGTGACTTTGATCGTTCGCAATGCTTTCGCCATTCTACCTCGCTCACACGGGGGGGATTACCGGAAGTATACCACCTTCGACCAGGATCACTGCACCGCGTCCCACCAGTGGCGAATGGCCTTGATGTGGGCGTCGAGGCCGGCCAGGCCGGCGCCCATCGTGTTCAGCGACAGGTGGGTCGCACCGAGCGCCTGCCATTGTTCCTTCGCCTTCCGCCAGTCGTCCGGCGTGCCTTTCAGGCTGAAGCGTGGCTCGATGCCGAGGGCCGCGGGATCGCGGCCGGCCTGCCGGGCGTACTCGCGGAGTCGCTCGATCACCGGTCCCCAGCCCTCCGGCGGGTGCCGAAGCGGGAACCAGCCGTCGGCGACCGCGCCGACGCGTCGCAGCACCCGCTCGTCCCAGCCGCCCATCCAGATCGGGATCGGGCGCTGAATTGGCAATGGATTCAGCCCGGCCTCGACGATGTGGTGCCAGCGGCGGTCGGAGGTCACGACCGGTTTCGTCCAGAGTTCGCGCAGCACGTCAACCTGCTCCGCGATGCGAGCCCCACGGGTCAGAAAGTCTTCGTTCAGCGCCTGAAACTCGACCTCGTTCCAGCCGACGCCCACTCCCAGGCGCAACCTTCCGCCGCTGAGAACGTCGACTTCGGCTGCCTGCTTCGCCACCAGCGCGGTCTGTCGCTGGGGCAGGACGATCACCCCGGTGACGAGCTCGAGGCGCCT
>DATLRG010000176.1:0-4179 GCA_035534795.1 Chloroflexota bacterium | reverse complement strand
TATGAAAATTGGCCCCGCGGGCCAATTTTCATAGACCTCACCCCTCATTTCCTCCCGGACGCTCTACCAGCCCGAAGCGAGAGCGACTAGCTCTCCGACTCTTCGTATTGGCGCTTGATCTCGGCAAGCACCGTCGGATCGGTCAGCGTGGTGGTATCACCCAGAACGCGACCCTCGGCGACGTCGCGGAGCAAGCGCCGCATGATCTTCGCGCTGCGGGTCTTCGGCAGCTCGGCAGTGAAGAAGATCTTGTCGGGACGGGCGATTGGACCGATCTCTTTGGTGACCTGCGCCCGCAGTTCCTTGATCAGTTGCTCGGACGGCTTGAACCCGCTGCGCGGAGTGACGAAGGCCGCCAGCGCCTGGCCCTTGAGCTCGTCGCTGATGCCGATCACCGCGGCTTCGGCCACGGACGGGTGGCTGACCAGCGCGCTCTCGACCTCCATCGTTCCGATCCGGTGGCCGGCGACGTTCACCACGTCGTCGACCCGGCCGAGGAGCCAGAAGTAGCCATCGCCGTCGCGCCGGGCGCCGTCGCCGGTGAGGTACTTGCCCGGGTACTTGCTCCAGTATTGTTGGGCGTAGCGCTCGTCGTCGCCCCAGATCGTGCGCATCATCGCCGGCCAGGGGCGGGTCATCACCAGGTTGCCGCCGCTGTTGTCCGGCACGGCGTTGCCGGCGTCGTCCAGAATCGCCGCCGACAGGCCCGGGAATGGTCGGGTCGCGGAGCCCGGCTTGAGCGTGACCATGCCCGGCAGAGGCGTGATCAGGATCATGCCCGTCTCGGTTTGCCACCAGGTGTCGACCACCGGGCAGCGCCCGTGGCCGATGTTGGTGTGGTACCAGATCCAGGCCTCCGGGTTGATCGGCTCGCCGACGGTCCCGAGCAGGCGCAGCGAATCGAGGCCGTGGCGCTGGGTGTACTCGTCGCCCCAGCGCATGTGGGCGCGGATCGCGGTCGGAGCCGTGTAGTAGGTCGTGACGCCGAACTTCTCGACGATCGACCACATGCGGTCCTTGTCCGGATAGTCCGGCGCGCCCTCGTACATCAGGCTGGTCGCGCCGTTGGTCAACGGACCGTAAACGATGTAGCTGTGGCCAGTCACCCAGCCGATGTCGGCGGTACAGAAATAGGTGTCGTCTTCCTTCAGATCGAAGACCAGGCGGTGCGTCGTGCTCGTCCCGAGGAGGTAGCCAGCGGTCGTGTGGAGCACGCCCTTGGGCTGGCCGGTCGTCCCGCTGGTGTACAGGATGTAGAGGGGATGTTCCGCGTCGACTGGCTCGCACGGGACCTCGCGCCAGGGCTCGGCGTTGAGCGCGTCGTGCCACCAGATGTCGCGGCCATCCTTCATCGTCACGCGCTTCGCGTTTGGTCCGACCCGCTGGACGACGAGCACTTTCTCGATCGACGGGCACTCCGCGACCGCGGCATCGACGTTATCTTTGAGGGGAACGACCGCGCCGCGGCGGTAGGCACCATCGCAGGTGATGACAACCTTCGCCTGGGAATCGTTAATGCGATCGCGCAAGGCGGCCGGACTGAATCCGCCGAAGACGACGTTGTGGGGCGCTCCCAGGCGGGCGCAGGCGAGGAGCGAGATCGGCAGCTCCGGGACCATGCCCATGTAGATGGCGACGCGGTCGCCCTTTTTGACGCCCAGTCGCTGCAGGGCAGCGGCGGCGCGGTTGACTTCACGATAGAGGTCGCGGTAGGTGAGGACGCGGTCGTCGCCGGGCTCGCCCTCCCAGATGATCGCCGCCTTGTTCTTGCGGACGCCGGCGATGTGCCGGTCGACGCAGTTGAAGCAGGCGTTGAGCTCCCCGCCGACGAACCACTTCGCCCAGGGAGCATTCCACTCCAGGACCTTGTCGTAGGGCTTGAACCAGGTGAGGTTCTTGGCCTGCTCGGCCCAAAAGCCTTCGAAATCTTCGTCGGCGCGCTGGTAAATCGACGGGTCGTTCGCGTTGGCGTTGGCCGCGAACTCCGGCGGTGGTGGATAGCGCCGCTGTTCCTGTAGGAGTGCTTCGATCGTACCAGATGTCGTATCTGCCATTGGGCCTCAAACCTCCACGCTTGACAGGGTAGATCGGATCATCGACACATGTACCACGAGGGCTACGGCCGATTCTAGCACTCTCTGATCAGGAATTTCAATCACGCCGTGGAGTTGGTCACTCTGCGCTCAATCCGTCGGAGAGCGCGGCACCCGATTGTTCGCGCTCCTCCAGTTCCTCTGAACGGCCCCGAATCCAGTGGTGCCTCGGGAAGATCAGGGAAAGTCAAAAACCCGACACGGCCGCGCCGCGCGTCATCGGTCTGATGGGGCGGCAAGTCGTGCAACGAAAGCACGTCGCTGACCCGCACCCATGGCAAAGCCTCGCCGTGGGCGCGCCAGCGCCTCCTTCAGATCACCCTGCCCAAAGGGGACGGAAGTGTCGACGGCAGACCGCACATACCACCGTCCCCATTCTCGGCTCTCGGGCGAGTCGTGTGTCACGCGCGGCCCTCTCGATCGCGGCGTCCCACCGCGGCTGGACTGTCGCGCCTGAGTGGAGAGACGAGCACGACGTCGTCGCCTCGGCACTCTTCGCCGCCCAGATCGGCGACCTGTTCCAGGATCCGTGGTCCCGGCGGCGACGACTGCCTCCGCGGACCCGGCTCAGATAAGAACTTGCGCGCCCACGACATTCTGCTCGTGCTCGCCCGTGCTTCCGACTCCCGGACCTCAGCCCGCTCAATGAACTCACGGAGGGGCCGCAGCAAATCTGGCTCTGCCGAGACGTAGATGCAGGTGGCCCCGTGTCGCTCCTCGCGGATCAGCTCGGCTTCCATCAGCGTGCGAAGTCCATGCCGCAGGGCGACACGCGAGCGGGGAATCTGTTCCTCAAGCGCGTGCAGAGTGTAGGCGTGGTGATCCTCGTGAGCGGAAAAGATCGCGAGGATCTTTGCGATCGTCAGCGATCGGAATACCTTGGTCCAGCGTAACTCGCGTGGCGGAATCTCTTGCTGCGTGATCGCAACTGGCGGGCTCCTCACAGGACCTCTCGGGTGTGAGCACCTTATGCTGGTCTGAAATAAGTGTAGTCCAGAACGGCCTTCCGTCAAGGCTCGCACACTTCGTGGAATGGCGTATTAAGATTACACTTTGTGCTAGAATTGTTTTCAAAGATACACCTGGTGGATCAATGAACGAAGCAGGCCATCGCCAAGCCCTGGAACAGTTGCGCGCGTCGCGCACGGCGCTCGATCCTGCCGCGGACATTCGCCTGTACACCGAAGCGTCGCACGGGATGGCGATCCACGCCGTTGCCGCGGGCTTCTGGCGACGCCACGGCGTCGACTACGATCAGCACCAAGGCATCGTACGACGACTGCGCGAGTACGGTTACCCGGGGACTGCCGACGCATTCTTGGACCTCGAGCGGGTCCGGACCGGACGATGGTACGGAGGGCAGGGAAATGGCGATACGGCGCAGCGAGTCGATGAGCTTCTGGAACAAATTAAGGTCTGGTCCCTGGGGTAAGCCAGTTACCGACCGGATCGAGGCAGCCCTCGACGATCTCGTGCGGCGATTGCGCGTCGACGACACCGTGGTGGCTGTTCTCGTCTTCGGGTCGTACGCTCGCGGCGATTTTGGCCGCAAGAGCGACCTGGATCTGCTGGTCCTGCTTCGCCCGCTGCCCCACGCCGACCGCATCGAGGCCGAGGGACGCGTCGTGCGTGCGGTGAGCGACGCCGAATGCCAGATGCGCCTGCCGGTGCATCTCGCGCCGCTGGTGGCCGATGCGGGGGATCCTGCTGCGCTTGGCCCAACTCTGCTTCACGAACTCGGGACCGACGGAGTCGTCCTTCACGCTGAGACTTCGGCCCTGGCTACGCTGCAACCGGTAGGGCTGACCGCGTGGGACGTGGTGCGCTTCTCGCTTCGGGGCACGCTGTCGCGTGAGAGAGTGCGGCTGGCCCGACGGCTTCACGGAACACCGAAGCGTCCTGGCATCATCCATTTGCCTGGCATCGACCTGGCACGGGGCGCTGCGCTCGTACCGGCCGACGAAGCGCGCGCGGTCCGCAACGCTCTGGACGAGGCCGGCGCGACCTACGACATGATCCCGGTCTGGCGCGAGGCGTGATGACGTCGAGGATCGTGAGCGGGTTAGTGAGCGGGTGTCTGGCGTGT
>DATLRG010000175.1:0-2656 GCA_035534795.1 Chloroflexota bacterium | reverse complement strand
GCTCGCCATCCTGGCGCATGCAAGCGTGAATACCGCGGAGCTGGTGGTGGTGAATCAGCTCTTCCCGAGCGCGGCGAACGAAGCGATCAACGGCGGGCTCGGCTTGGGGACCGTGGCACTGGTGTTGATCCTGGTGACGCGCGGTCGCCTCGGCTACCAGGGTGGGCAGGTCGGGGTACCGCCAGCGCGTAGGACCGAGGCCGAGCCATTACGCTCCCAGGATCGCGCTTGAGGAGAATCGTTCACCCGGGTCGCGGCGCAGCGCCGCGAGGCGTCGGACGGCCTCGCCGGGGTTTCGGACAAAGTGGGGCCGGCGCTTGCTCGTCCAGGGCCGCAACCCCTCGCTCACCACCCGGCGGGCGTTCGGCTGGGCGTCGGCGAGCCAGCGGTCGATCGTTGGCAACGCGTGCTCGTAGCCAACCGCCGCGCAGAAGGCGTCGAATGCCTGAGCAAGCGCTTCCTGCACCTCCCAGCTCGGATTGAGCCCGCCGCGCTCGCGGAGGATCCTCAGGTTCTCTGGTCGGGCCGGGCTCGTCCAGCCGAGCAGATAGACTGCGAGCTGGCGGTGGGCGACGTCGCCACCCAGCAGCACCGCTTCCGCGGCGCCGACCAGCTCGTCCGACCCGGCCGAGCCCCGGGCGCTTTAGCGCCTACGTCTCTGCTTCTGCCTTTCAAGGCAGGGGTTATCGAAATGGTATCGACAGCATTCCGCAAACGTTACCGGTCCGATTGGGCGCACGGCTTGCCGACCGTAGGAGCAGGCCCCTGTGCTTGCCCCGTTCTAATCGATCACGTCGGTTTAACGGGCGGCCCCCTTGGATGACGACGGCAGGACCACGGGGCGGCCACGGGGGGACCACCGCTACAAATCGGCACGCCGACGATACGTTATGGCGGTCCGCGGCATGCCGGCAACCGGGAAAAAGGGGCCGTCCCGGCTTGACTCAATCGCCCGATGCTGGTAGGCTAACGCCCAGATTTCCGGAAACGTTTGCGGCGCAAACCGGGGCGACGGTCTTGGGAAGAGAGCGATGCGGGTCACGATTCACGACGTCGCGCGGACGGCTGGTGTTTCCGTCGCCACCGCCTCGCGCGCTCTGAATCACAAGGGAGAGATTGGTCCGGACAAGCGCGCGCGGGTTCTTGCCGCCGCGCAAACGCTCGGCTATGCGCCGAGCTCGATGGCCCGCGCGTTGGTTTCGGGCCGGTCCCGCATCCTCGGCGTTTTGATCAACAACAACGCGAGCCCGGTCTACGCCGAGCTCCTCCGAGGCATCGAGGATGCCGCCAACGCGGCAGGTTTCACTCTCCTGTTCAGTAACTCCGCGGATTCCCAGGAGCAGGCGCTGCATTGCCTGGCCACGCTGCAATCGATGCACGTCGATGGATTGCTCCTCACCCCGGTCCAAACCGATCGGCGCGATATCGAGCTGTTGCAACGATCGTCGCTTCCTTTCATGCTGCTGCTTCGCCACTTCCCCGACCTCGAAGCCGACTATGTGATCGTGGACAACGTGGCAGGCGGCTACTTGGTGACGAGCCATCTGCTCGAGCTTGGTCATCGCCGAATCGGCCACCTCGCCGGCCCGGCCCACACCTCGACCGCCCAGGGGCGCTTGACCGGCTATCGTCAGGCGCTCGCCGAGCGTGGAGCGCCGTTCGACCAGGGCTTGCTAACCCACGCCGACTACACGATCGCCGGCGGATACGAAGGCGCCCGCCGACTGCTCGAGCGTTCCGATCGTCCCACCGCGCTCTTCGCGGCGACTGACCTCCAGGCGGTGGGCGTGCTCAAAGCGGCTCGGGAGCTTGGACTGCGCATCCCGGAGGATCTGGCGCTCGCCGGCGGCGACGACATCGAGCTGGCGGAATTCCTCGAAGTCCCGCTCACGACGTTCCGGCAGCCCGCACGCGAGATCGGCATGCGTGGCGCGGAGATCCTCATGGCTCGGCTGCGCGTCGGCAGCCAGGCGCTCCAGCAGGTTGTCCTCAAGCCGAAACTCATCGTCAGGAGATCCTCCGGATGCAGACGGACGTTCAGTTAGATCCGATCACCTTCGAAGTGATCCGCAACGCCTTGACCGAGGCCACCGAGGAGATGGCGCTGGCGCTCCGGCGCAGCGCCTACTCGACCAACATCAAGACGCGCCAGGATTTCTCCTGCGCGTTCTTCGACCGCCAGCTGCGGGTGATCGCTCAGGCGTTCAGCCAGCCGGTCCACCTCGGATCCTTCGTCGAGCTCGTGCCGCGGGCGGTACGCGCCTACGGTCCGGAACGGCTCGGGCCCGGGGACATGCTCGTGGTGAACGATCCCTATGGCGGCGGCGTGCATCTGAACGATATTACCGTGATCGCCCCGGTCTTCTGTGGCGCGTCGCTGCTCGGCTACGTGGCCAATTTGGCCCACCACGTCGACGTGGGCGGGGGCGCCCCGGCCAGCGTCGGCGCTTTTCGGGAGGTGTTTCAGGAAGGCGTGATCATCCCGGTGGTCAAGCTGGTCGCCAGCGGGACGATCGTCGACGACGTGTTCCGCTTGATTCTCGCCCAGATCCGCAGCAAGCGCGAGACGGCCGGCGACCTGCGCGCCCAGATCGCGGCAAACGTCACCGGTACTCGCCGCCTCGGCGATCTCGTCGCCCGTCTGGGCCTGGACGTC
>DATLRG010000174.1:0-8503 GCA_035534795.1 Chloroflexota bacterium | reverse complement strand
CCGGCTCCCCTCTCCATCTCCGATGGAGAGGGGCGGGGGGTGAGGCCGCGTCGCCTCCTTAAAAGCCGACGGCACGGTCGAGACAGGTAGAAACTGCCGGCTACGCCGAGTGCCAGCCAGGCCGGGTTATACCAGAATCCCGCCAAGAAGACAAGCGGCGCGCTCAGGTACGTGGCGTAGCGGATGAGGTGGCGGCGCGGCCAGAGGTTTGCCTTGCCGTCGCCGCGCGCGTAGAGGTAATACTGTCGGAAGAAGGCGCGGACCGACGGGCGCGGGCGATAGTAGACGATGGCGTCGGGCACCCAGGCAAAGTGAAAGCCGGCGCGACGCAACGCCAGGTCGAAGACGACGTCCTCGCAGTAATCCAGCCACTCCGGGTACCCACCGACCGACGCCCACACCGCCTTGCGGTAGGCAATCGAGCGTGACGAGGGAATGAAGCGGTCCGGTCGGATCTCGTCGACGTCCGGGAGCGTCGTCGCGCCGAGCGCCCGCTCGAAGTCGCCGCGCGGCTCGGCGACGAAGAAGCCCATGCTCACGTCTGCTCCGTGCTCGAACGGTGCGACGATCCGCTCCAGCCAGCGTGGGTCCAGGCGGGCACCAGCGTCAGTGCAGGCGATGATCTCTCCGCGGGCGGCCTCGATCGCTCGGTTCCGCCCCGCGGCGATATTTGCGCCCGGGCAGGAAAGCAGCCGGATCGGCGCACCGGCGTCGATCCTCCGCCGAATCAGCGCCGGTGTCCGGTCGCTCGACCCACCGTCGACGATGACGATCTCCGCAGGGAGCAGCGTCTGGACCAGGAGCGAGGCTAGCAGGTCCTCGATCGTTCGCTCTTCGTTTCGGACCGTGACGACAACCGCGACGTTCATTTTCGTCATTCCCGTCGAATGGCCGGGGCTGGCCGCCGCACCAGCGCCGTCCCCAGGACCCCGATGCCGAGCACGCCGAAAGCCACCGTCAGGTAGAGCCGTGTCTGGGGTGAGTCGTCGTCGACGACAACCCCGTCGATGCCGGCTCGCCCAGAGAGCAACCGGATCTGGACGTGGTGAACGCCCGGTCCCAGCCCATCGGCAATCGGCTGGCGCACCTGCCAGCGCTCGGTCGGGCTCCTCAGATCGAGAATGGCCTGTCCGTTCTGGATCGGCAGTCGGTTCGCCGCGAAGGGCAGACCGTCGATCGTGACCGCCAACCGACCCCAGTCCGGTCCGGTCGGCGTCACCAGGTCCAGCCAACTCCCCGACACGTCAAAGCTCACGCCGGCGCCGGGCGTCGTCGCCTCCTTCAGATGCCCAAGGCTTGCCCGCGCATCGGCTACGTCCTCCCAACCCGGACTCCAGATCAGCGCCCAATGGTCCTCCTGATGATAGCCGCGGTAGACGACCGGCGGCGACGTCATCAGCGCTTGGAGCGCGAAGTAGATCGGCTCTTTCTGCCAGTCGACGCTGACCATGTCGAAATAGTACTGTTGCGACTGCTCTTGCTTCGGGTCCACCATCCGGAAGTGCCAGACGGCCATGACTCCCATCCAGGGCCACTGCTCCGCGGCGCGCTGATACGCGCGGACCGTGTAGGCCGCTTGCAGCTCGCGGCTGACGCTGCCCCAGAGGGGCGTCTCCTTCGGGTGCGTCACACCCCAGTTCGACGGCAGCGCGTTCCAGCCAATCTCCGACGCCCAGATCGGCTTGGCAGCGTCGCCGTTCTGGACCATGATCTCCCGCAGGAGCACCGGGCGAGCGAAGTTCACGTCGTCGGACTGCTTGAAGCGCCAGTCGTCGGGACCATCGCGCAGGCCGTAGGCGTTCGCAGAGAGGACGTCGAAGTAGGGGCGCGCGCCGAGATCGTACATCTGCTGAAGAAAGGCCGTATCCGGCATCGCCTGGCTATCGTTCTGAATGGTCGGGGCTAGCGCGGCCGAGAGGATCACCACGCTCGGATCGACCGCCTTCGCCCGCGTGTAGGCCGTGCGCAGCAGCAGGGTATACTCGCCCGGGTCTGGCGGCTGGCCCCCCCACTCGGCGGCCAGATTTGGCTCGTTCCAGATCTGGTAGTAGTGGACGCGCCCTTTGTACCGCTGGACGACCGCCGCGACGAAGTCGCCGTAGTCCTCGTAGTATTGGGGCGGCGTCTTCTCCGGCGACTGCAGGCCCTGAGCCCCCTCCGGCCGCGCCCAGGCCGGCGATGTGTCGATCCGGAAGATGACCTGCAGGCCCTTTTGCTGGGCCAGGTCGACGATCCGATCGTAGTTTGCCCAGGAGCTCTTGCCGGCGACCCGGTTGTCCTCGTACTGCCCCTTGCCGGGCCGCTCGACGTCGCTCCAGAGCAACTCTTGCTTGATCGTGCGAAACCCCGCGGCCTTCACCAGGTCCAGGGTCCGCTCGACGTTGGACGTTTGGACCTCCTGATCCAGAAACACGTTGACGGCGTACGGGGGAACGCTGTCATCGGCGATCGGCGCCAGGTCGTCGGTCCGGGTCGGTGGTGCGATCGCGAGGGTGTAGATCGAGAGGACCTCGTTCTTCGTTTGGACCCCCAGCAAATCCGCGAAGAAGTGACGGGCTGACCCCCGAGCGGCCAGGGCGAGCCCGGCGAGGACCAACACCAGCGCCACGACCACGACCGACAGATGGCCGACCCGTCGTGTGACCAGTTTATCGACTGCCACTGACGCCGATCAGTTCTTCGTAGAAGTGGTCGAGGCGGGGAGCGATCGTCGTCCAGTCGTACTGCTCGCTGGCCAATTGCCGCGCGGTCTCCCCGAGGGCTCGTCGCAGGGCGGGATTTTTCAGCGCCACGACGATCTGTCGCGCGAACTCGGCCGCGGAGTCCGCCAGGAGGTAATGCGACCCGTTCACGGCGGTCACGCCCGAGATCCCCAGCACCGTCGAGACGACCGGCACGCCCATCGCCATGGCCTGCAACACCTTGATCCGAGTCCCGCTGCCCATCCGCATCGGAACAACCAGGAGATCAGAGCGGTCGAACCACGGTCGTTCGTCGGGCACCGCGCCGACGAGCTGAATCCCGGGCACCTTCGCCAGCGGCTGATGCTCTGGCCCGAGGTCGCGGCCAACCACCAGGAGGCGCGCATGTGGAATCTCGGTCCGGACGGCTGGCCAGATGTCCGAGCAAAACCAGCGGATCGCGTCGACGTTCGGCCGATAATCCATCTTGCCGATGAACAGCACCGTGGCGCCATCAGTCTCGCGGCCTCCCGCGCAATAGTGCGTGGTGTCCACGCCATTCGGTACAACGCACGAGCGGACCTGCGGATACAGAGACCGGAGGGATGCCTCGTCGGCGGTCGAGACCATGATCACGCCGTGAACCGTGCGACACGCCTGCCGTTCGTACCGCCGGAGGCGTTGTGCCTGCACGAGCGAGTAGAACGCTGGTAGCCAGTCCCGCGCGCGCAGACTAACCTGCCAGGTCGTATGCTGAAGGCTGTACTCGGCGTTGTGCTCGTCCAACACGACGATCGGACCGATCCCCCGTCTGCCAGCGCACGCACCGGCCCACAATCCGAACATCTCCAAGCCCTCGATCTGGACCAGATCGAAGGCGAACTGCTCGAGCATCTCGCGCAGACGCGCGACCAGCACGGGCGACCAGAGGCGACGGGCCAGATCCGGCTGCCGCGACGCCCCGAGTCCAATCAACCGGTGCAGCCGCGAGCGCCGCGGCGGCGGAACCACCCGAACGCGTCGAGCGTACTCCTGCAGAACGTGGGCGACGTTCGTATCGTCGGGATTGCCGAACGTCATCAGCGACACTTCGTGGCGCCGGCTCAGCCACTTCAACAGAGACAGGTTCCGCAGCGCGGCGCCGTGGTCGGCCGGGTACGGCGCGCGCGGCGTCAGCATCAAGATGCGCATGCCGCTGCCTCCCGGTAGACCGCGCTGGTGCGGCGAGCGACCGAGACCCAGTCGAACCGGGCGGCCCGGCAACGTCCGCGCGCGCCAAGCTCACGCCGCAGCGGTTCGTCCTCCCAGAGGCGGCAGAGCGCGTCGGCGATCGCGTCGGTGTCCCCAGGCGGTACTTGCAGGCCGGCGTCGCCGACGACCTCCGGCAGCGATCCCGCGTCGGAGACGAGCGTGGCCGCGCCGCACGCCATTGCCTCGAGCGCCGGCAAGCCGAACCCTTCGTAGAGCGACACCAGCACCAGGGCCAGCGCCGCGTTGTACAGCGCGATCAAATCTTCCTGACCCACCACTCCCAGGAATCGCACGGCATCCCCGAGCGGGCGGGCCGCCTCGCCCAGATCGTCCGCGAGCCAGCCCGGGCGACCCGCCAGCACCAGCAACGGGCCGTCTGGACCGGTCCGTTCGCGCGACGCGGCGAAGGCCCGCATCAAGCGCGTCAGGTTCTTCCGTGGCTCCAGCGTGCCGACGAACAGGAAAAAAGGCGCGTCAATCCCGAAGCGATCGGCAACGCGCCTGGCAACGCTCGCCGCGTCGAGTGGCGAGAACGCCGCGTCCACGCCCTCGGGGACCACGGTGATCTTGTCGGCCGGGGCTTTCGCCAGATCGAGCAGGTCAGAGCGTGTCGCCTCCGACACCGCGATGATCCGCTCCGCTTCCTCGACCGCGCGGAAAATCTGGCCGTAGTAGCGTCGACTATCAGCCGTCAGCAACTCCGGGGACCGCAAGAAAGCGAGGTCATGGACGGTGATGACGCGGGCCCACCTGCGCCCAAGGCGCGCCGGTGGGATGAAATCGGGGCTGTGGACCACGTCGACTGGCATCGTCGCCAACTCCAACCCGAGTGCCCAGCGCTCCCAACGGTGGTGGCAGGGGGTCCAGAGGATGCGGCGGGCGACCGCACCAAAGCCGTCAAGATCGCGGTCTTTGCGGCTGGCCAGGACCACGAGGTCGTCGGCGTCGTCGCCAGCGTGCTGAAATCCGTGCAGAAGTCCCCGAATATACGTCGCCGTCCCGGCTCGTTGATACGCCAGCAGCCGGGTATCGATTGCCACTCGCACCATGGAGCACTCGGTCGCACCCTTTCCAGCGGGGCCGAACCGCGAGGATTATACCACATCGGTTTCAGGCGCGACGTTGCCAAAGCTGGGCCTGTCGGGGTATAATTCATCCATAGTTAGTCCACGGTGGGAGCCAGGGGGATGTGTTTGATTTGCACGACAAATCAAACACATCCCCCTGGCTCCCACCGTGGCTCGACTTTGTTCAGGCGCCTGTAGCTCAGAGGATAGAGCACCGGCCTCCGGAGCCGGGTGCGGGAGTTCGAGTCTCCCCAGGCGTACCAGATTCACGGCAACCTCACCCGATCGGGTGAGGTTGTTTGCTATCTGCGGTGTGTCATCTGCCACCGTGCCGCTTGCAGCGTGTTCGAGAGCAGCATGGCGTTCGTCATCGGACCGGTGCCGCCCGGCACTGGCGAGAGCGCGCCGGCCACCGCTGCGACGCTGTCGGCGTCGACGTCGCCGACGAGTTCGCCGTCGACCACGTTCATGCCGAAGTCTAGGACGGCCGCGCCCGGTGCAACCATCGCGCCGGTGATCGTGCCGGGCCGGCCAACCGCGACCGCGAGAATGTCGGCCTGGCAGGTGTAGCGCGCCAGGTCGGTCGTCCGGGAGTGGCAGATCGTCACCGTCGCGTTCTCCCGCAGCAGGAGCTGCGCCAGCGGCCGCCCGACGATGGCGCTCCGCCCGACGACGACGGCGTGCCGTCCGGGGATGGCAATGCCGGAGCGGAGTAACAGCTCGAGCCCGCCGAGCGGCGTCGCGGGCACGAGCGTCTGGCCGAGCCCAACCGCGAGGCGGCCCGCGTTCAGCGGATTGACTCCATCGACGTCCTTCGCCGGATCGATCGTCTCGATCGCTCGCTCGCGCGACAGGTGCGGGGGCAAGGGAAACTGCACGAGGATGCCGTTCACGGCGGCATCGGCTCCCAGCGCTGCCAGCACGCGCAACAGGTCGTCGTCGCCGCTCGTCGCGGGCAGCACCTCGAGCCGAATCCCTATGGCCGCGCCGACGAACGCGCGCTCGATCTGCCCGGCGTAGCGGATGGACGCGGGATCATCCCCGACGCGCACCACCACGAGGGCCGGCTGGGGCCAGCCAGACTGGCGGAGCGTCGCGACGTCGGCACGGACGTCGGAGGCAATCGTCCGGGCCATCGCCCGTCCGTCGAGAATGCGCGCGGTCACGGCGTCCCTTTCGGCGCCAGCTTCGCGCGGACGATGCCGACGACACGGTCCAGCTCTTCCTGGAGTCCGCTCTCGACGGCCGCGATGTCGCCTTCTCCGCGTGCGACAAAGCCTTGATCCTTGATCTCGGCCAGGTTGACCCGAACGTTCAAGATCGAGCTCCGAACGCCCGCGGTCGCCAGCTCGGCCGCGACGCCGGCGTCGCTCACCACGGCCGCGTTGCCGTGCGCCGCGACCTGCAAGCACAGGGGGAGCAGTGAGCGGCACTCCGTCAGGACCGCGAGAGGCGGCGCGGCGGCCTGGATCAGCGCCTGCTGGATGGCGGCGGTGCGGGCGGCGCGCTCGCTCTCATCAGAACGCGGCAAGCGGTAGGCCGATGCGACCGCGGCGTAGGCGCTGGCGTCGTCGTCGGCAAGGGTCGCCAGGCGTTGGCGACTCCGCTCGCTCTGGGTCAAAACAGCCCGCAGCGTCGACTCCACGGCATGATACCGCGGCCGGCCGATGGTCAGATTGCAGACCATCGACACGAGCGCCGCGGCCATGGCGCCGACGAGCGCGGCAGCTGCCCCGCCACCAGGCGTCGGAGCGCTGGAGGATAGCGCGTCGAGGAACGTCCGGACTGGTTCGTCTGAGAATTGTCGGTGGGTTGGTTGCTCTGACATGCGTTGCTCGGTCATCCTGTCTATGCTATAATCGGTGTTGATACGCGGGATTGATGTAACGGTAGCATACGACCCTTCCAAGGTTGGCGTGGCGGTTCGAATCCGCTATCCCGCTCCCCCGATTACCCCTTGCGCACCGCGATGTAGATCGTCGTGCCGCGCGGCTGCGGCGACCCCGGCGCTGGATTCTGGCTGAGAACGTGACCGACCGGCACGCTGTCCAAGATCGACGCGGGAACGTCACCCGGCCCCTGATCGTTCGCGTAGGACGTCTGGAACCCGACCGCGTTGATCACGCGCTGGGCTTCGTCCTCCGTTAAGCTGACCAGGTTTGGCGTCCGAATGCGGCCGTCCGGCAGGACGAAGGCGCTCGGGTCCAGTCCGTCGAGGTGCGTCGGTCCCTCGCCATTGATGACCACTTCGGTCGGCTCGGGCGGCGTCGGCGGCGTGAGCGTCGGCGTCGGTTGAGCGCCGACAACCAGGATGGCCGGCATCGCCTGGTAATGTTCGACCAGGCCATATCGGTCGACCGTCTGGTTCTGCCGGGTGACCGTTCTCTGGACGACGACGTCGAAGCCCTCACTACCCCGGAACAGAATGAATTGCTGGCCCGGCGGCACGCTCGGATCGGTTCGCACCGTCTGGGTGGGATGCGGCTGCACCACGCTCGCCGGCGATCCCACGTCGGGATTCACGCTCCAACCCGGGTCGACGCCATAGATGGAAACGCTGACACTCCCCGATTGAATGCTCGCCTCGACCCGCACCCAGTCGCCGGTCGTATTCTGAATCCGCAAGTCATCCGAGGGGTACGCGACGTAGGCGTCGAGACCACGTTGCGCGGTCGATCCTGCGTTCCACCGATCGAGCCAGTAGGGATGAGTGTGTCGCTCGACGATCTTCAGGCCCGACCAGAACGCCGCCTGGAAGAGGGTGGTTGAGACCTGCGTGATTCCCCCTTCAATCGTGGGAACGCCCGAGTCAGCCCCACCCGCGACCGCGCTGACAGTCCGATACCCGTGATCGGACGTGTATGGCCCGGTCAGGCTATCGAACGAAAGGGTCACGCCCGGTGCGATCCGCTGGCCGTTGAGCCGCTGGGCCGCGAGTGTCACGTTGGCCACGAATTCCTGCGGTTGGGTGCCGAAGCTCGTCTGAGCCTGGGCGAGCAGAGTCTTCGCCCGCGCCGGGTCGTAGAAGCGGGTATCCGGCGTCGGCGTGGACGTGGCGTCCGGCAACGACGTCGCACTCGGCGTGACGACGACGAGCGGCGTTTCGGACGCGGCGACGGCTGGCGTTGGCGTGCCGACTAGCCCCGGTAGCTCGTTCGCCGCCGGACCGTGCGGCGCGGCCGCGCCGACCACCTGCCCGAGCGCTTGCAGACCAAGCGAGACGCCGCCGGTGCGCGAGATCGCCGATTGAAACAGGCTCGTCGCGAGCAGCCAGGCACCCACGATGACGATCGCACTCACGCCAAGGACGGTGACCTGGTACAGCGCGCTTCGATCTCGGCTCGACTTCTCGGGATCTCGCACTGCTGCTCCTCTCGTTGGTCCAGGGTGAGCCGTGAATGGAAGTGCTGAATGTGGACCGCACATTCAGCACGTCTATTCACTGCTCACTGTGACATTCCTATCGTCATGCCACGGTGAGGACTGCATGGCTGTGCTGGATTT
>DATLRG010000173.1:0-5278 GCA_035534795.1 Chloroflexota bacterium | reverse complement strand
TCACTGCGTGAATCCCACCCTCCCACCAGCTTCCCAATCTCTCTCTCAGACACCCTCGTCAGACACCCTCTCCGGCCCGCTGGCCAACGTTCGTGTGCTGTTGCTGCGTCGGCTGCTGGCCAACGTTCACCGGCTGCTCTTTGTGCTGGCCGCCAGTCTGAACGTGCAACCGGTGCTGCCGCGCCTCTTCCACCTTCGGCAGCTCCAGCTTGAGGAGACCATCCTGGAACGTGGCCTTGGCTTGCTGCGGGTTGACTTCGACCGGCAAGTCGATCGTCCGGCTGAACTCGCCGTGGGGAATCTCGTGCAAGTACCAGGTCCACTCTCGAGATTCCTTCTGCTCGGTCTCGCTGGGGACCTTCGCCTTGATCGTCACCGTGTCGCCGGTCGCGGTCACGTTCAGATCGTCGGGCGAGACGCCGGGCAGCGCCGCGACGATGTCGAGGTCGTCGGCCGTCTCATAGACGTCGAGCATGATCTGCCGCTTCGTTCCGAACGGTTCCCGCACGACGCTCTCTTCCATCAGGCGATTCACCGCCTCGCGCAGGGACGTCATCTCGTCGAACGGATTGGACGACGTGAAAGCCATTGCGGTCCTCCTCCTTGTGCTCCGGTCGGGCCCGCCACCGCGCACCGCTCCCCCACGCGGCCGGCGCTTCGGTGCCGCTCGTGTGCGTTCGGGACCGTTATACCTTCCCGGGCTACCCGCGGGAGCCGGCGATACCGCAATTCCTATGCCGAGGTCGCAGGGCGAGGCGCGGGCGCGGAAGCCCGGGGCGCCTCACTCCTGACTCCTATTCCTCTCTCCGTCATGTCGTAGGCGCAGTGGAGTACAATTGTTGGCGACACAACGCCGGGCGCGGTAGACATGTCAACTGGGGATAGCGACCGATGATGGGAAACTCAGTCGGCGGAGCGTCTCAGCCGCCGGGCGGCGCGGGTCCCTCTGGCCGGCGACGGACGGACCTGGAGTGGCAGGAAGTCCCCGGCCAGAAGCCCGGCGATGCGGTGATCCGGATCGCGCGGCACCGAAGCACGCGTCGATCGGGGCCCGACATCGTCGTCGTGCGTCCGGAGATGACCGATCCCCAACAAGGAGTCGGCCACACCCTGGCGCAGGTCAAGCATTTCCTGATCGGCGCGCCGTTGGCCACCGCCGCCGCCCCGCACGAGCGCCTGAACAAGACTCGCGCGCTCGCCATCTTTTCGTCCGATGCGATCTCGTCCGTCGCCTACGCGACCGAAGCAATCATGACGGTGCTGATTCTGGTCGGGGTCGGCGCCCTGTACCTGACGTTACCGATCTCGCTCGTCATCGTGTTCTTACTGACGATTGTGGTCACGTCGTACCGGCAGACGATCCTGGCGTATCCCAGCGGCGGGGGCTCGTACATCGTCTCCAGCGACAACCTTGGGACAATCCCCGGCCTGGTCGCCGCCGCCGCTTTGATGATCGACTACACCCTGACCGTCGCGGTCAGCATCGCCGCCGGGGTGGCCGCGATCACCTCGGCCTTTCCGAGCTTGCTCGACGATACCGTCCTCATCGCGGTGATCGCGACGATCTTGATCACCCTCGGCAACCTGCGCGGCATCCGTGAATCCGGGACCATCTTCGCCGTGCCAACCTACGTTTTCATCGCCAGCCTGCTCGGGCTGGTCATCTACGGCATCATTCGGATCATCCTCGGAGGGGTATCCTATACCCCCGCCATTCCTCCCGCGCCGCCGTCGCAGACGCTTGGCGTGTTTCTCCTCCTGACGGCCTTCGCCCAGGGCTGCACCGCGATGACCGGCGTCGAAGCCATCTCGAACGGCGTGCCCGCCTTCAAAGACCCGTCACCCCAGAACGCACGGGCGACGATGGTCTGGATGGCGACCATTCTAGGCATCCTGTTCGTTGGCGTGTCGATCCTGGGCACCCACCTGGGAGTCGTTCCAAATGGCCAGGAGACGGTCGTCAGCCAGATCGCACGGACGATGACCGGCCGGGGACTGTACTACTACCTGATTCAATTTTCGACCGCGCTGATCCTTCTCCTCGCCGCGAACACCAGCTTCAACGGCTTCCCACCGCTGCTCTCGATCCTGGCCCGTGACCAGTACATGCCGCACCAGTTTGCCTTTCGCGGCGATCGCCTCGCCTACAGCAACGGCATCATCGCCCTCGCGGTGCTGGCGATTGCGTTGCTCGTCGCGTTCCACGGCAGTGTCGACGCGTTGATCGGCCTCTACGCGATTGGCGTGTTCGTCTCGTTCACGCTCAGTCAGAGTGGCATGGTGCGCCACTGGCTCCGACTCCGGGGACCGAACTGGCGGCGGAGCATCGTCGTCAACGCGACTGGCGCGGTGCTGACGGCGATTGTCGCGCTCGTCATTGCCATCACCAAGTTCCACGAGGGCGCCTGGATGGTGCTGATCCTCATCCCGCTGATCGTCGCGACGTGCTTGCTGATCCACGGGCACTACCACGTGGTCGCGACGCAGGTCAGCCCGGAGACGCCGGTCGATCCCGCCGACATCCGGCTGCGCGTGATCGTTCCGATTGGCTCGCTGAACCTCCCGGCTCAGCAGGCGCTGGCGTTCGCGCTGGCCGTTTCGCCCACCGTCACCGGTATCCACGTCACCGACGATCTGGCAGCCGCCCAGACACTCCAGAAGCACTGGGAAGAAAAGATCGACGGGCACGGCCAGCTCGTGATCATCGAGTCCCCCTACCGATCGCTGGTCGGTCCGCTGCTGGCCTACCTGGACTCGGTGCGCGACCAGAACCCGAACGATACGGTCATGGTAGTCCTGCCCGAGTTCGTCCCGTCGCGCTGGTGGGAGCACCTCCTCCACAACAAGACCGCGCTTTTCTTGAAGGCAGCGCTGCTCTTCCGCCCCGGCGTCATCGTCGCGAACGTCCCCTACCACATCCGACGCGGGAAATACGCGGCCGAGTAGCCAACATAGCCGGCGTATCCTGGTGGGCTACCAGGGGTTGCGGCGCAACCCCTGGTCGCCCACCAGGACACGCCTGCTACTGGCACGTCGCTTGCAGCCGGACAGGTGGTGGCCCGGCACGTGTGCATAATGTGCGACAGACATAATTGACAAGCCTCACCCCATTCGCTACTGTAGAAGCTAGCACGGAGGTGCGAGCGATGCGTTCGACGACCGAACCTCGCCCCGGGACAACGGCGTCCCCCCCTTCGACGACGTCGTCGCGGCTTTCCTCGGCGAGATTACTGGACCTCTATTCCACCATGCTGCTCAGCCGGACCCTCGACGAGCGCACCTGGCTGCTCAATCGCCAGGGCCGCGGGTCCTTTACGATCTCCTGCCAGGGCCACGAGGCGGCCCAGGTCGGATCGGCCTTTGCGCTCCGCTCCGGCCAGGACGTCGTCTTCCCCTACTACCGCGACGTCGGCGTCGTGCTGACACTCGGGATGACGGCGCGCGATCTGATGCTGGCGTTCTTCGCCCGCGCTGCCGACCCCGCGAGTGGCGGCCGCCAGATGCCCAACCACTTCGGCTCGGTCCCCCACAAGATCATGAGCGTTTCCAGCCCGGTCGCAACGCAAATTCCCCAGGCGGCCGGCGCCGCGCTGGCGATCAAGATCCGTCACGAGTCAGCGGTCGTGGCCGTTTACTTCGGCGAGGGCTGCACCAGTTCTGGCCACTTCCACGAGGGGCTCAACTTCGCCAGCGTCCACCGCCTGCCGGTGATCTTCATCTGCGAGAACAACGGCTGGGCGATTTCCGTCCCCCGCGAAAAACAGATGGGGGTGGCCACGGTCGCCGAGCGCGCCGCCGCCTACGGCATGCCCGGCGTCTCCGTCGACGGCACCGATGCGCTCGCGGTCTACAGCGCGACTATCCAGGCCCTCGAGCGCGCACGCGCGGGTGGTGGCCCCACCTTGATTGACGCGCGCGTCTACCGACTCACCCCCCACTCCAGCGACGACGACGATCGCCGTTACCGGTCGTCGGAAGAGTTGGCTCTCGCGCATCGCCGCGACCCGCTCGATCTGTTCCGCCAGGCGCTGCAGGAGCGCCAGATCCTCGACCGCACCGGCGACGAGGAGCTGCGTCAACAGGCCACCGCGGCAGTGGACGAAGCGGTCGCGTTCGCCGAGGCCAGCCCCGAGCCGGCGCCCGACTCATTGCACCTCCACGTGTATCGGGAGCCCGTCGCATCAGGCCCTGGTCCCCCAATCCTCAAACCCCAGCCCCTCAACCCCGACGGAGTCGCACCATGGCAGTGAAAACGATCGTCGAGACCATCCGCGATACGCTGGCCGAGGAAATGGCGCGCGACGAGCGCGTCGTCGTACTGGGTGAGGACGTCGCCGCGAAAGGCGGCGTCTTCAAAGCCACCGACGGTTTGCTTGGCCGTTTTGGCGATGATCGCGTGATCGATACGCCGCTGGGTGAGGACGGGATCGTCGGCGTGGCCATCGGCGCGGCGCTCAACGGCCTGCGGCCGGTCGCGGAGATCCAGTTCGCCGACTTCATCTATCCGGCGATGGACCAGATCATCAGCGAGGCCGCGCGCATGCGCTACCGGACCAACGGCGCCCTGGGCTGCCCGCTGGTCATTCGCGCGCCCTACGGTGGCGGCGTTCACGGTGCGCTCTACCACTCCCAATCGGTCGAAGCATTCTTCTTCCACGTGCCCGGTCTGAAGATTTGTGCCCCGGCCACGCCGGCCGACGCCAAGGGGCTGCTCACCGCGGCGATCCGCGACGACGATCCCGTGCTCTTTTTCGAGCACAAGCGACTCTATCGATCGATCAAGGCGGAGGTCGCGGCGGGCGAGCTGGTCGTGCCGATCGGCCAGGCCGATCTGAAGCGCCGCGGCGACGATCTCTCGATCATCACCTACGGCGCGATGCTCCACCTGGCGCTGGAGGCCGCCGACCAGCTCGCCCAGGATGACCGGATCGCCGTCGAGGTGTTGGACCTGCGCAGCCTGCTACCGCTCGACCGGGAGGCGATCGCCACGACCGTCCACAAGACCAGTCGCGCACTGATTCTGCACGAAGATACGCGCACCGGCGGGGTGGGCGCCGAGGTCGCGGCGTTCCTGGCCGAGGAGCTATTCGACGATCTCGACGCACCGATCGTGCGGCTGACCGGACCGGACGTGCCGGCGATGCCCTACAACCACGCCCTCGAGCAGGCTTTCCTGCCGCGTCTGGATGACGTTCTTGCCGCCGTTCGCCGCCTCGCGGCGTTTTAGTGTAAAGGCAGGGAGTGGTCGATGGAGGTGAGTGATTCGCGCAGCGAATCA
>DATLRG010000172.1:0-3986 GCA_035534795.1 Chloroflexota bacterium | reverse complement strand
CCAGCGTTTGTTGCGTAGGAGGTGCGACACGATCCAGCGGGGCGCGTTGCTCTGGTTGTACCGGTGCGCCCCGGCGACGGCAAACTCGCTCCCGATCAACAGCCTTCCCCCGTGAGAATTTTGGATGGCCAGCGGTCGCCGGGCCAGGCAGTAAAATGATGGGGCGCCAAGGGACGTTGCGGACGACGATACTCCCCTGCTTGGTAACAAGTATAAGGCAAGGCGGCGGGTGATTGCAACGTTTGTTCGAGTTGATTGGGAAGCGCCGCATTCCTGCGATCGCGGTGATCCCAGAAGGCTGCGTACGAACGCGAGATTTACAGGTGCACTGCCGCCCGCAGATCTGCCTGGAGAAACCCGATCCCGGGGTTGAGCCGCCGGGCCTGCTGCAATTGCCCGGCCGACAGGTCCACGCCAACGACGTCCATCCCGAGCACGTGCAGATAGCGGCCGACGTGTCCGGGGCCACCGCCCAGATCACCGATGACTCCTGTTTTGCTATTCGCGGTTAGCTCTCCGACCCGCTGGGTGTATTCGCTGGCGACGCAGTCGTGGCTTGCGCGAGTCCTCGGCTGGTCGGTCATCGCTCTCCCTGCCTCACGGTTGCGCCCGGTTCGGTTCGCCCGATCCACCGTACATCCGATTTTCGTCCCTGGCGCGGGGAATTGCGACCCGCGCCGCGACATCGGCCGGGACCGGCATTCGCCGCACGACGCACTTCAAGCGCTCGGTTGGTCTTTCTTTTGGATGACCGTCGATCCTTTCTCTTCCGGCGGGCGAACCGTCCTAAAGCTCCGCCAGAGGGTCAGGTCATAGACGATTTTGAGGCCTCCGGCCAGGAAGAACGGAGCGCTCAAAAGCGCGGCGCTGAAGAGCGCGCCGGTGACGACCGGTCCGGCCGCGCTGGCGAGAGTGCGGGCGATCGAGGTGATGCCAGCGGCCGCCGAGCGCTCGTCGGGATCGACGACCGCGACGACGTAGGACTGGCGAGTCGGAACGTCCATCTGGGAGATGCTGTTGCGCGCCAGCAGTATCGCGATCGCGAGTGGCAGGCTGGGCATCAGCGGGACGAGGATCAGGAAGACATTCGAAGGGAGGTGGGTGAACACCATCGTGTTCACCAGGCCGAACTTTGCCGCGACCCGCGCCGCGGCGAGCGCCGAGAGGCCGGCCAGCACGTTCGTGCCGAAGAAGATCGCACCCAGCCCGACCGGCGCAACTCCAAAGCGGAGGAGAAACCAGTAGGCTACAAAGCTCTGGACGACCAGGCCGCCAGCAAATGAATCGACCATGAACAGGCCCGCCAGTTTGAAGATGATCGATTGGGAACGGTGTAGCCCGAGTCGGCGATTCTTCGTCAAGGCTGGCGCTGGTGTGGTAGCGACCTCGACCGCCGCGGACAGTCGGCTGAAGAGTAGCGCAAGAACGACACCCATCGTCCCGTAGACCGCGAGGACGTCATGGTAGCTGGCAACCGGCGTCGTTCCCGTCGATTGGAGCGTCTGGGCAAGGAGACCGGCGGTCAGCGCGCCGACCGCCGAGGCGAGCGAGCCAACCAGGTTGTACCAGGCGAAGGTATGCGTGCGGTAACGATCGGAAATCGTCTGAGGCAGCGCCGCCAGCTCGATTGGCTGAGATGGCCCAACTTCGCCCCCACCCGGGCTCAGGGTGCCGAAAATCGCCGCGATGGTGAGGAGGAGCAGATTCCCCGACAATGCGAAGGCGAGTCCGGTGACCGCGAGCAGCAGACCCCCAAGGATGAGCATGCGCCGGCGTCCGAGCCGGTCGGCGTGCGAGGTAATCGCCAGTGAGACCGCCGCGTCACCAACCAGCGTACCGGTGAGCAGCAAGCCGATCTGCTTTTCTTGCAGGCCGATTGCCGCCAGGTAAAGCACGAGCACGACGGAGAGCAGGCCATAGGAAAAGGTGCGGACGACACGGGTGGCGAACAGAAGACGTCCGTCGACCGAAAGCAGCCGTAGTGACTGGGTCTCCGGTAGCTCGAGCAACGACACCTTCGCTTCTTTGCCTTTCTGGACGAGAGCTGGCTGCACCGCGGTCGAAACGCCGAGGACCAACGACGAAATTGCGTCGCCGCGCGAGCGCGGCTAGACTGTAACACGCGTTGCAGGTGGCTGTCCAGAAAGGAGGCCGAACGATGAAGTGGACAGTTTGCAGCATTGGTCGGGTTAGGGAAGTAGGGCAGGCGGGATGGTGGTAGACCGCGACTTCGTAGGTAGTTATGAGCCCGAGCAGAAGGGAGCGATGCTCCGTGGTCTCACGTTCCGGGACTTCTGCTCACCGAGAATCGCCCCGATTCAAAACTTCCCGTCGCGGGTCTCGAAGTGGGTCGGCTTTCCCAGGGCCCGTCCGCCGTCCATCAACCAGTTAGCCACCCAGCGGAGCATGCTCTCCAGGGGCACCCGCGGGTATCCAAACAGACCGTGAGCACGCGACGCATTGCTGAGAAGAGCGGTTGGCGCTTCTTCCCCGACGAAGGCCGGTGTACGCTCCAATAGCTGACCGAAGCGCGTCGCGAGGTACCGGATCGAGACGGTCTCGGGACCGGTCAGGTTGAGCACCACCGGCGGACTGGTGGCAACACTCAACGCGCGTAAGATGGCGCGATTGGCGTCGCCCTGCCAGATCACGTTGACGTCGCCCATCGTTAGGTCGATCGGCTCTCCGCTCCAGACTCGCGACGCGACGTCCAGCAGGATGCCGTACCGCAGATCGATCGCGTAATTGAGTCGGATGATCGACACCTTTGTCCCATAGCGATCGGAGAAGTACTCGAATAGGCGCTCCCGTCCGAGGCACGACTGGGCGTATTCCCCGATTGGCCCGACCGGCGTCGCCTCGGTCGCGCCTCCCGAAGTGACGGGGACCAGCGGGTAGACGTTCCCGGTGGAAAAGACCACGATGCGTGCATGACGGTAACGCTGCGCCACCTGGGCCGGAAGGTAGGTATTCATCGCCCAGGTCAGGTGCTCAGCGCCGGTCGAGCCGAACTTTCGGCCCGCCATGAAGATCACGTTGGGCACATCGGGGAGGCGATCGAGCACGCCGTCTTCGAGCAAATCGCCGGAGATCGTCTCAACGCCGGCCGCGCGTAGCTGCCGTTCCGCCGCCGTGTCCGTGAAACGTGAGACGCCGATCACCGGGGCGTTGGACCCGCCTCGGTCGAGCGCCCGACGTGCCTGCCGCGCCAACGTCGGTCCCATTTTTCCGCCAACGCCTAGGACGATCACTCCGCCGCCGATCTCGCCGAGCGTCTGGACCAGGTCATCGGTCGGCTCGGTGAGCAGGTCGTCCAACTCTTCCTCGTTCGCGATCAGTTCTGGCAAGCTGGCCATCCGTCCTCCTTCATCTATCACTCAATCTGTCACTTCAGCCACGCGTCGCGATTCTCAGCGACGAACGCGTCGTCGGTCAGGTGCGGGTAGGCGCGATAGACACGGTCGATCTCCTCGGCCTGACCCGGCGAGAGGTCCTCGTTGGGATCGAGACACCAGCGGCCCGCGAACAATCCCTGGCGACGCAAGACTTCGTGTAGGCCGGCAATACAGCCGGCGAAGCCGTTTGCCGCGTCGAAAAGCGCGGCGTTCGCGTCGGTCACTTCGACCGCCCGCGCGTTCAATTCGCGCGGCACCCACTCCTCTCCGGCGACGCGATGGATCTGGTCGAGCAATTCGACCGCGCCCTTCGTCCAGACCGCCCAATGGCCGAGCAGTCCGCCAACGAACCGGACTGTTACCGTCCCTGCCTCGCTGGGCAGGCGGTAGGTCTCCAGCAGATCCTCGACAATGTGGTCGTCGTTGCCGGTGTAGAGCGCGATGTCGTCTGATCGGCCACTTTCGGCGATAGCTCGTGCGACGTCCAGCGCCTGATACCGATTGAACGGAGCGACCTTGATCGCGACCACGTTCTCAATCGCGGCGAAGCGCTGCCAGAAGGAACGTGCCAGCCGCCGGCCACCGACCGCA
>DATLRG010000171.1:0-3870 GCA_035534795.1 Chloroflexota bacterium | reverse complement strand
CGGCGTCGCGACCTGCTCGACGGTGATCTCGCCGCTGGACGTGACCGATCGGACCTCGGCGGCGCCGGGCTGGCCGCGAAGGATCGAATCGACGGTGAGCGCGACGTCGCGATGCACCGCGACCTTGTCCCACGACTGGATCTCCACGACCACGTCGAAGGTGGGAGGCGCTTTTCTCTCCAGAATCGACTTCTGGGTGCCGCGGCGGCGCGCTTCCTCATCAGACAGGGTCACGCTCTGGATCCCGCCGATCAGGTCGGACAGAGTCGGGTTCAGCATCAGGTTTTCGAGCGTGTTGCCGTGGGCCGTCCCGACAAGTTGAACGCCTCGCTCGGCGATCGTTCTCGCCGCCTGGGCTTCCAGCTCGGTCCCGATCTCGTCGATGATGATCACTTCTGGCATATGGTTCTCGACCGCCTCGATCATCACCGCGTGCTGGAGGCTCGGGGTCGGGACCTGCATGCGACGCGCGTGGCCGATCCCGGGGTGCGGAATGTCTCCGTCTCCGGCAATCTCGTTCGACGTGTCGACGATAATCACGCGCTTCTGAAAATCATCGGCGAGAACGCGCGCCACTTCACGGAGCATCGTGGTCTTCCCGACCCCCGGCCGTCCCAAGAGCAGCGTACTGCGGCCAGACTCGGCGATGTCGCGGATGATCGCGATCGTTCCGTAGACCGCGCGCCCGATTCGGCAGGTCAGTCCGACGATCCGTCCCTTGCGATTGCGGATGCAGGAAATCCGGTGCAGCGTACGCTCGATGCCGGCGCGGTTGTCGTCGCCGAACTCGCCGATCCGCTCGACGACGTAATCCAGATCGGCGGCCGATACCTCCCGAGAAGCCAGAGTTACTTCCCGACCCGGGAAGCGCCCCTCGGGTACTCGCCCGAGGTCCAGCACGACTTCGAGCAGGCTGTCGCGGTCGTCCAGGTCGCGCAGCGGCTCGACGATCTGCGGCGGCAGCGTCTCCAGAATGGCTTCGATGTTGTCGGTGATCTGTCGCTGCACCACGACAGTCGCGGGCAGCGGCGGAATCGCCGGGAGCGGCGCTCGGTTATCGAACAGCGTGCCCACCCGGCGGGAAAACGGTGCGACGTTGCGCCGAAACTCGTCGGCGCCCGACCTGCGGACGTGTGAATGATAATTCATATTCAAGATGCTCGTACTGGCACCAGTTTTACTTCAGGAATCCGAGTCGCGAGAACCCGAGCGAGAAGTGCGTCACTCCCAATCGGCGAAAAGCTGATCTCCTCGAGCGCGAGCCCGAGAGCGGTCTGGTATTCGCGGACGGCGCAGTAGGCGTGCCTCCCGGCGCCGAGCCTCGTCAGGCCATAGCGGACGAGAGGTTCCAGGTCGGGACCAGCTGCCGAATCCACCAGGATGGTCAGTCGACGGCGGTGCCGATCGACCTGTAACCAGCCTTGCAAGCGTGGTGCCGATTCGACGACGTAGTCGGCGCGACCGCCACGACTGAGCAGGCGCGCACTCATCGGCTCGAGCCACCAGCCGTCGGTCCACCGCCATTCGTGCAGCGTCATCCCCTCGGCCTGACGGACTCGGACCGGCACGGCCGTACAATACAACTGAAACAGCGCCTGATGGTCGACCGGCCGGCGCGGCCGCAGGCCCGCGACCCGAGGCGGATGCGCCGGCGACGGTACCTCGGGCAGATGGTAGACCGTCTCCAACGCGTACTGGACGAACCCGACCTGACGGGCCCACTCGAGCGCCGGATTGACGGAGCCGAGACGGAGAAACACCTTCTGGACCCCGTCGTCGGTCGCGGCGGCGAGGAGGTGTTTGAGAAGATGTGCGCACGTGCGCGGCGCATCGGCGGTCGGCACGTACACGAGCTGGTCGATGTCCCAGACGTCGGCACCCTCCCGTCGCTTGGCGGTCACCAAACCCGAGATCTGCCCGTGCTCGATCTGGACCCAGCTCTCGCGGCCCGGTTCGAGCGCGAGCGATCGGCCCAGGAAACCGCCGACAGCCGACATGGACTCTGCCCACAGCGACGTCTTGTCACCGGAGCCACGGGCGACCTGGTGGCAAAAGGCGACATAAGGAAAAACGTCGGTGGGCCGCAGCGCCCGGATCATCGGCTCTTGCAAGAGGGGCGCCTCATAGACACCTCTCGACGAGTTCGGCGAAGTACCGATGGAATCGTCCATCCCGGGTCAGCTCGGGATGAAACGCCGTCGCGACAAGATTGCCTTGCTGCACGGCGACGACGGTCCCATCCGACAACCGGGCGAGCGGGTTCACGCCGGGGCCAATGCGCTCGATCACCGGCGCCCGAATGAAAACCGCGTGAAAGGGCTGCTCGCCCAGCACCGCGATCGGCAAGTCCACTTCAAAGCTATCGACCTGTCGACCAAACGCGTTGCGCTGGATCGTCGTATCCATGACCCCGACGACCGGCTGGTCTACGCCGCTACCGCGCACGTCGCTCGACAGCACGATGGCGCCCGCACAGGTCCCGTAGACGGGGAAGCCATCGAGCGCCCGCTTCCGCACGTCCTCCATCAGGTCGAATGCCACCAGCAGCTTCCCGATGGTCGTGCTTTCGCCGCCCGGGATGATCAGGCCGTCGACCCTGGCCAGATCCCGCGGGAGTCGCACTTCCTGGGCGTCGACACCGATGCCACGCAGCGCCTGCAGGTGCTCTCGGAAATCGCCCTGCAGCGCCAGAACGCCAATTCTCACGCCGTTACCAGCCTCGGGTTGCCAGCAGCTCCTGCTTCGGGATGGCGGCGATTTCGAGTCCGCGCATCGCCTCGCCAATCCCGGCGGATACCTCGGCGATGATCTCGGGATCGTTGTAGTGGGTCGTGGCGCGAACGATCGCGCGCCCGCGCGCGGTGGGATTGTCGGACTTGAAGACGCCGGACCCGACGAAGATGCCATCTGCACCCAGTTGCATCATCAAAGCCGCGTCGGCTGGCGTGGCGACGCCGCCGGCCGCGAAATTCACGACCGGCAGCTTGCCGGTCCGATGGACCTCGACGACCAACTCGTACGGCGCTCCCAGTTCCTTCGCCTCGGCCATGAGCTCATCTTCAGGCATGGTCCGCAGCTTGCGAATCTCGTCCATCACCGTGCGCATGTGGCGAACGGCCTCGACGATGTTTCCGGTCCCGGCCTCACCCTTTGTGCGGATCATGGCAGCGCCTTCGCCAATGCGGCGCAGGGCCTCGCCGAGGTTACGCGCGCCACAGACGAACGGCACCGTGAAATCGTGCTTGTGGATGTGATGCGATTCGTCGGCGGGAGTCAGGACCTCGGACTCGTCGATATAGTCGACCTTGAGGGCCTGCAGGACCTGCGCTTCGACGAAATGGCCGATCCGGCACTTCGCCATGACCGGGATCGTCACGGCGTCGCAGATCTCTCGAATCAGCTTGGGA
Source organism: Chloroflexota bacterium (assembly GCA_035534795.1). GTDB lineage: Bacteria > Chloroflexota > UBA6077 > FW602-bin22 > CADDYW01 > JAJPKB01. Next base: position 463 of record DATLRG010000171.1, on the reverse strand, counting down.
TCGCTCATCCGCGCGACACCGCCGGCCGCTCGAATGTCCGCCGGCACGCGCTCGAGAGCCATGACCGCGCACGCACCCGCCTCTTCGGCGATGCGCGCGTGCTCGGGGGTGACGACGTCCATGATCACGCCGCCCTTGAGCATCTCGGCGAGGCCCTTCTTGACAGTCCAGGTTCCCGTGTCCACGATTTAGCCCTCCCCACAAAGTGTGCAAACCACGATGGGCAAGCTCCTGCCGCTCAATTGTAGCACGGCCCCATTGCGGTGGCAATCGAGGATGGAGCTATTCAACCCTTGGTTGGCTCTTTGCCAGAATCCGGGTGGCGGGCGTCGGGTTGGGTCTGTTCGTCAGAAGCTGGGAGCCGTATGTCCGGCCGGGTCGGCTCGTCGGATACAGGGAGCTGAATGTAACGTCTTCTTCAGGGTCGGAGGGGGTCTGAAACGTGACGGTAGGTGGGAGATTT
>DATLRG010000170.1:0-2231 GCA_035534795.1 Chloroflexota bacterium | reverse complement strand
CATTCCGCACCACCTCGCGCTTTCCATACTCCCGAGAGGTTAAGATTGCCCGTTCGGCTTGAGGAACTCCTCGATCGCCTTGGTATACGCCGTCGCGATCAGTTCCTGCATGGTCGGGTCGACCGCGGCGGTGGCTTCCGGGGGATTCGAGAGGAAGAGGGGCTCGCTGAGGGCGCCAGGCATCTGGCTGGCACGGAGCCGGCCGGGAATCGCCGGTCCGAGCAGGACGAGGTGGTGGTAGTCTCCGCTGAGCGAACCCAGGCTTTCGATCTGGAGGTCCTCGTCGTCGGTGACGCCGCGGTCCGGGGTGTCGAAGCCTTTCACGCGCAGCGCGGTGATCAGTGAGTCCTGCACCAGCGTGGCAAAGTGCTTGCTCTGGTCGGCGAACGGGCGCGACGAGTCGTAGAAGGTCTCGGCGCCGCCGACCGAGGGGTCCTGAAACGCATTCAGGTGGATACTCAGCAGGACGTGGGCACCGCTCGCGTTGGCCCGGTCAATCCGCCGTTGAAGATCGGCGAGCACGCCGTCGGGGGTGAGCACCTGTCCGTCGCCGGTGTAGTCGGCGGGCGTGGAGCCGGGTAACGAGTCGTCCGTGCGCGACAACTCGACGCCAATGCCATCCTGGCGCAGGTGATTGGCGGTGCGCTGCGCGATGGCCAGGGCGACGTTCTTCTCCTCGATGGTCGTTCCGTCGTCGGTCGTCCCGATGGTGCCAGTATCCACGCCGCCGTGACCCGGATCGAGGAAGACGAGCGTCGACCCCGCGGCAGGTGCCGAGCCCGCGACGGGTGTCGTACCCGGTTTCGGGGTGGGATCGGACGATGGCGCGCCTCGGTTGGACGATGGGTCTCCGCCCGGCGGCGTCACTACCACCGGGATGGCGCCGCGTAGGATCTGACCGGGCGCTGTCCGCTGCCAATCGCTCTTGTTGTTCGCGAGAAAAGCATAACCATCGTCGCGCGGCCGCGCAGAGCAAGCGGGAATCAGGAGCAGCACGACACACAGCGGCAGGAGAATTCGCGACGACCAGCCGGCAATCATACCCTCGCTTGCACCCGGGACCACGCGCGCACGATCAGCGCGCATCGCGTTTCTGGCCCGTCTTTCGCATCCTTCCCCGGTCGGGACAACGATCCTCGCGAGAAAAGAGGCCGCGGCGGGGCCCTGCGTATCTCCCTCTGCCTGCCCGAAGGCGAGGGATGGTCGCCGCGGCGAAGGGATAGAGGGTAGACGGGACAATGCCCACCAGGCCCGCGCGCCAGCGCCAGCCGTGGGCCAATCTCATGGTGCCTGACACGGAGCAGTCCGTCCATTAAAGCAGAATTATAGGCGCGCTCCCTGGCGATCGGTGTGGGCGCGCCAGAGCGCGCCGTCGTAGCCGGTGACGTAGAGTGTGCGCAGGTCGTCGTCGCCGAAACAGCAGTTGGTGGGGTTCGACGCCGTCGGATGTTCGGCCACGACCTCGCCGGTGGGCGAGAAAACCGCGATCCGCGGTCCGGGGCCGCTCTGGGTCCAACCGCAGCTTGCGACAACGTAGCCCGCGGCGTCGACGCGCATGCCGTCGATGCCGCGGTGCGGACCGAAGTCGTGCAGCACGCGGTGCGGGCCGAGCGAGCCGTCTGGCTGGACCGGATAGGCCCGCAACTGACGGTGGCCGTTCGGCGCCGGCGGGGACTCGGCGACGTAGAGCGTGCGATGGTCCGGCGCAAAGGCCAGGCCATTGGGGCGCGTCGTATCGAAGGTGACGCGCGTGATCGACCAGGTGCCAGTCTCCCGGGGGTCGGCTCGGTAAATCGAGTCGTGGTCGAGCTCCATGTCGGCTCGATCGCCGTAGCGGGGATCGGTGAACCAGACGCGGCCCCGGTCGTCGACGGCGAGGTCGTTGGGACTGTTCAGCCGCGTACCCTGGAAGTGATCGGCCACGACGAGCCGGGACCCATCGGCAGCGTACCGCGCGACGCGGCGCCCGCCCCCCTCGGCGACGTACAGGTTGCCCTCGAAATCCACGGCCAGGCCGTTCGCGCGATTGGTCCCAGAATAGAGTTGATCGCAGGCCCCCGACGCGGGGACGTAACGCATGATCCGGTCGTTGTGAATGTCGGTGAAGAGCAGCGCCTCGCCGGTCCAGACCGGCCCCTCGGTGAACGAGTACGGTCCAGCGACGCGCTCAAAGGTCCATGGCACGGCATGCCCCCTACCTGGATCCAGGGTGAGAAGGGCATGGCTGTGCT
>DATLRG010000169.1:0-3339 GCA_035534795.1 Chloroflexota bacterium | reverse complement strand
GGCCCTCTCACCCTGGACCAGCTAGTAGGAGGATGACCATGGCCCGACAGCTTCGGTCGCGACGCCCGTCTGGCGGTGATCCCGTCGCTCCGCTCGCCGAGGCCTTCCGTTCGGTCGTGCAGCCGCTCGAACCGGGCGCGCCGGACGAATTGGACCCCGTCCTCGACCTGATCGGCAATGCCTCGCTGGTCATGCTCGGCGAAGGCTCGCACGGCACCCACGAGTTCTACGACACGCGCCAGCGGATCACCCAGCGCCTGATCGACGAAAAGGGCTTTCGCGCGATCGCGATCGAGGGCGACTGGCCGGACGCTGCCCGCGTCGACCAGTTCGTCAAGGGCGGGTCCGGCACGGCGCGTTCGTCTCTGGACGAGTTCCGCTCGTTTCCCACCTGGATGTGGGGAAACCAGGACGTCGTTCGGTTCGTGCGCTGGCTGCGTGAGTTCAACGATCGCCTGCCTGACGGTCAGCCGCGGTGTGGCTTCTACGGCCTGGACCTCTACAGCATGTATGCCTCGATGGAGGCGGTGATCGCCTACCTCGAGCGCGCCGATCCTGCCGCGGCCGAGACCGCCCGCGCGCGCTTCGCCTGCTTCGAGCCGGTGAACGCGAACATGCAGGTGTACGCGCTGCTGGTCCACGCCGGCAGCCTCGAGTCCTGCGAGCAGCAAGTGCTCGAGGTGCTGCACGACCTGCGGCGGCGGCGCGAGGAGATCGCCCGGCAGAGCCCGGATTACGCCTTCTTCTCGGCGGAGCAGAACGTGCTGCTGACCCGGGCCGCCGAAAACTTCTACCGGGCGATGCTGCGCGGCGACCCGGATTCCTGGAACGTGCGCGACTGCTACATGTTCGACACGCTGCTCCGCCTGCGCGACCACCTGGGCACTGCCACGAAGCTGGTCGTCTGGGCCCACAACACCCACGTCGGCGACTACCGCGCGACCGATCAGGCGGCGGAAGGCTATGTCAACCTCGGCCAGCTCGCCCGCGAGCGCTTCGACGACGACGTCTTCCTGCTCGGCTTCGGTACCTACGCCGGGACCGTCACCGCCGCGAGCGCCTGGGGCGGCCCGCCCGAGCTGAAGGAGGTCCCCGCCGCGCGGGCTGGCACCTACGAGGACGTCCTGCACCAGCTCGGACTGGCGCGCGCCATGGTCCCGTCGAAGCGGCTGCGCGGCCAGCCGGCGGCGAGCCTCTTCAACCGCCGCCAGGAACGCGCGATCGGGGTCGTCTACCACCCCGCGTACGAGAGCCACGGCAACTACTTCAAGGCGGACCTGGCCAACCAGTTCGACGCCTACGTCTACATCGACCGGACCAGCGCCGTAAAACCGATCTGGATCGGGTTCCGCGAAGCCGGCGCGATCACCCGCCGCGCGGCGTGATCGAAGGCACGGCAACCACAGAGGCACGGAGGAGACACGGAGGACACTGAGACCGGGGGAGCGGATCCCTGACAAGGGTAGGATCCGAGTTTCGGCTCGTAGGGCAGGGGGCGGTGGGGTGGTTGAGTGGGGGAGCTTGTCTCCTGCCCGTCCCCGGCTCCCGGCCCCCCCCGGCGGCAGACAAGCTACCCCCACCCCAGCGCAGCCCCAAACTGTCCGCCCCCGAACCGGCGCGGAGAGAGAGGGAGCCAGGTGGCGGGCACCGGTCCGTGGCGCCAAGCTCCTCTCCCCGCGCTGACGGTTCCCCCTGGCGAAGGGGGTCAGGGGGTAGACGAGAGGTCGGGAGAGAGGTGCCCGGGGCCCCCGGTCTCACAATACCTACCCTTGTAAGGTGAGAGGGGAGCCGGACCGTTCCCCCTCTCCATCGGAGATGGAGAGGGGGCGAGGGGGTGAGGTCACGGCCTGCGCCCGGTTGTTACGTCAATATTGACGCCACCGGAGCGAACTTGGTACGATGTTTAGTGCGCGATCATTGCCCTTACCACGACAGCCTCTTGTCCTGATGGTCCCGTACACGGCATGATCACCGCGCTGGAGGTAGCCAAGCCATGTCCACTCGCGTGCGTTCCTCGATCCGGCGATTCTTCATCCTCTTCGTCGGCCTCATTCTCCTCACTCCATCGCTGGCCTTCGCCGCGAATGATTCGGCGCAAAGCCCGATGGCCCTGTCCGCCGCCACCAACAGCGCTTCAGACATCCTGGTCGGGAGCACGGGTGGGGCGTACCGCTACTATCAGTTCCGCTACCAGGGCGGCAACGCTCCGGTCCTGGTCTCGCTCAGCTTCCAGCCGGCGTTCGAAGGGAGCACGAACCAGGCCTTCGGGTTCAATCTCTATGGACCGAGCGGGCTGAGCTTTCAGGGTACCTGGACCGGCAACAATGGCAACACCGCGACGATCCAGTACACGCTGACCAATCCCGCCGCCATGGACGTGCTGACCCAGGTGTACAACTACACCAACGGCATGCAGGTCAATTACACCCTGACCGTCTCTGGCCTCAGCGGGGGCAGCGCGACCGGCCTGGTGGCCACGACGAATACGACGCCAGGCCAGGCGTTGAACGTGACGACGATCAACGCCACGCTCGGCGGGTCGATCGTGGGCAACGCTGCCGGGGCTTTTCAGTTCTACAACCTCCGCTACCCGGGTGGCAACGCCCCGCTGACGATCACGATGAACGCGACACCCGTCTACAACGCCCAGGGCCAGGCGTACGGCTTCAACGTCTATCGCGCCAATCCGCTGACGGGCAATACGACTCTCGTCGCCAGCGCGGTGCCGACGGCGGGCGACGTCAACAGTTCCACCGTAACGGCGACGGTGACGGAGCCGTCGGCCACGGTCTACCAGCTCCAGGTCTTCAATTACTGGCCGGGGGTTGCCGTGAGCTACGGTATCAACGCGACCGGTCTGGCCGGCGCAGCCCCGGCGGTGAGCGGCAACGGCGACGCCGGCCACGCGGTCGTCTTGAACAGCGCGCGCCAGGGCGCGACGGAAACGCTGCAAGGGAATAGCGGGGGTGCCTTCAACTACTTCCTGGTCAACTACCCCGGCAGCGAGTCGCAGCTCTCGATCTCGATCACCTACAGCTCCCTCGACGGCGCGCCAGACCACGCCGAGGGCTTCGCGGTGTACAGCGGCTCATCGCTGCAGGCGACGGTGAACCCGAGCGACGATGGCACCGGCGTCCATTCGGCCACCTGGGGCTACAGTAACGCCAGCGCCGGTACCTTCGGCATCCAGGTCTTCAATTACGCGCCGGGGACGACCGTGTCGTACACGATCTATCAGGTGGGATCGCAGTAGTAGTTTGTCCAGCGGGAAATGATGGATGGTGGGTGTGAAAAATTGGCCCATTGGGCCAATTTTTCACACCCACCATCCATCATTTC
>DATLRG010000168.1:0-3486 GCA_035534795.1 Chloroflexota bacterium | reverse complement strand
CGGCCGTCCCCGGGGACGGCCGACTGACGTCTCAACTCCCGATGACCTGGATTGAGCTGCGCGATCCGAGGAGGGCAGGATGAACGGGGAGGACGCGACGAACGTACGCCACCGGCGACTCATTGGCGTGTCGTTGGGCGCGCACACGACCGCCGAGGCCGCGGCTGCGCTCCAGGAGATCGCGAAGGCGGCCGACATCGCCGAGCTGCGGCTGGATTTCATGGCAGAGTACGACCTGCCGGGCCTGCTGCGCGACCGGCCCTGCCCGGTCATCGTCACGAACCGGCCGGAGCGCGAAGGCGGACGCTTCCGAGGGAGCGAAGCGGAGCGGATCAAACCGTTGCTCCAGGCGATCGACCTGGGCGCGGAGTACGTCGACGTCGAGCACGACGCGACGCACCTGATTCGCGACCGACAGCAGTCTCGCCTGATCGTTTCGTATCACGACTTCCAGAAGACTCCCGCCAACTTCGTCGAGATTCACCGCGACATCGCGGCGAAAGGCGCCGACGTGGTCAAGATCGTCGGCATGGCGCGGTGCCTCCGCGACAGCCTGCTCGTCTTCGACGCGTTAGCGCAGTCACGCCTCCCGACGATCGCCATCGCCATGGGTGAGCCCGGCCTGATCAGCCGCGTTCTCGCGTTGCGCTACGACTCCTGCCTGCTGACCTATGCCACGCTCGGCCAGGGCGAGCGCGTGGCGCCCGGCCAACTCACCGTGGCCACGATGCACGAGGTCTATCGTGCCAGGGAGATCGACGAGCACACGGCGGTCTACGGGGTTCTCAGCGCCGACGTCGCGCCGGACGACCTGCTTGCCGCGCTGAACCTGGCGACGCGCGAAGCCGGCGGGAACGGCGTCTGGGTGCCGTTCGCCGCTCCAGGCACACCTGGCGATGACCCCGCCACGGTGCTATCTGCCATTCGCCAGCTCGGCGTCGAAGGCTGCATTGTCTGTGAATCGGCGCAGCACGAGGTGTTGCCCGCGCTCGACGCCGTGGAATCTCGCGGCCCGTCGGGCCAGGTGAACGTCGTCCGGTGGCTCGACAATCGCCTCGTGGGTTTCTGGGCGGGATCGCCGTCCGAGGCGTTCAGATCCGTCACCGGACACGCCGTCGAGATCCCGACGGAGAGGGTGTCTGACCTGGGTCAGTTGGTGAGGGATTTGCTGAGCAAATCCCTCACCAACTGACCCAGGTCAGACACCCTCTCCCGACCCTGTCGCCGGTGCTACCATCACGGCACACCGCACGACGCCAGCAGGAGGATCCCACACCCATGCCCTCGATCCAGATCCACCACGTCGCGATTCCCGTGTTCGATCTCGAGCGCGCCGAGACGTTCTATCGCGAGGTGCTCGGCATCGGCCGCTCCGCCGTGCCGAGCTACAATCCGGCCTCGATCGTCTTCCTCGATTGCGGGCCGACGATGATCCACCTGATCCGCTACGCCGACGGCGTCGCGCGCCCCGGGCGCAAGGGTGTCCACTGGGCCTTCGAGGTCGTCGACCTCGAAGCGGCCCACCGGCGCGTCGTCGCGGCCGGCTGCGACCTGGAGGTGCCGACCTCGGCCAGGCCAGACGGCTCGCCCTACTTCTTCTTCTACGATCCCGAGGGCAACCGCGTCGAGTTGTGTCATCATGAGGAGGAGTCCAGGTCCGAAAGGGCACGGCGCGGCCAGGAGTCAGCGGACCAGGGGACGTCGTCGCTCGCTGCCCGCCTCGACGCGGTCCAGCTGGCCCTGGACGACGCCGAACCCGATTTCATTCGGTGAACGGGGCCGATTGCCATGACAGAGCCATTCACGCTGACCGCGACGCAGGCACTGCGCGCGATCCGGCGGCGCGAGCTGGGGGTCGTCGAGCTGGTCCAATCGCTGATCGACCGGATCGACGCCGTGGAACCGGCGGTCCAGGCCTGGGAAGTGATCGACCGCGCGGGCGCCCTCGCCAGCGCGCAGCGCTACGACTCGGATTTCGATCGCGCGTCCAGCCTGCCCCTGTTCGGCATCCCCGTCGGCGTGAAGGACATTTTCAACACCAGGGGGATGGCGACGGCGGCCGGCTTCCCGCCATGGGCGACGCGAGTCCCGGCTGACGACGCGGTCACGGTCGCCCACGTCCGCGCGGCCGGCGCGATCGTGCTGGGCAAGACGGTGACGACGCAGTTCGCCTTCGCCGATCCCCCGAAGACACGTAACCCCTGGGACACCGAAAGAACGCCCGGCGGCTCGAGCTCCGGCTCCGCGGCCGCCGTCGCCACGCGCATGGTACCGCTTGCCCTGGGATCGCAGACGGCCGGCTCGATCCTGCGTCCGGCCGCGTACTGCGGCGTCCTCGGTCTCAAGGCGACGTACGGGCTGATCAGTCGCACCGGAATCTTTCCACTCGCCTGGTCGTTGGATCATCCGGGTCCGCTGGCGCGTTCCGTCGAGGATCTGGCGCTGGCGCTGACCGTGCTTGCCTGCCCCGACCCACGCGATCCAACCACCGCGCACGCCCAGGTCGGCGACTACCTCGCCGCCGTTCGTCAGCCCGGCCCGCCGCCGACGTGCGGCGTGATCGAGGACTTCTTCGCCGCGGCAGATCCGGCGGTGCGGGAGACCGTCCAACAGGCGGTCGATTCCCTGGAAAAGGCCGGCGCTCGCCTCCGTCCGCTGCGCCTGGCGACCAGCCTCGAGATCGTCGCCGACGCTCAGCAGACGATTATGCAGGTGGAGGCGACCGAAGCGCACAGCGCGCTGCACCGCGAGATGGCCGACCAGTACGCACCACGCCTGCGCGCGCTGATCGACAGCGGGCAGCGGGTGCCGGCGACACTCTACCTGCGGGCACAGCGAGTCCGCCGGCGCTTCCGCCAGGAAACGGCCGCGCTCCTGCGTGACGTGGACTGCCTGCTGACGCCGACCGTGTCGAACCTGGCGCCGGACCGCTCGACCACCGGCGATCGCACCTTCCAGGCGCCGTGGTCGCTGATCGGCGTGCCCGCCCTGACGCTGCCGGCCGGAGCCGCGACCGGCTTGCCCTGCGGTCTGCAAATCGTGACTGGTTCGTGGCAGGAGGCAAGGCTTCTCGCGATCGCGCGCTGGGCAGAGGAGATGCTCCCCGTGGTGGCCGTTGTGTAGTGCCAGATCGGCTGCAATTTTGCGGAGGCCGTCTCGAACTCATCTGGCTCAACGGAATCTTCACGCATTCTCAACTGGATTTCCACGTGCTGGCCGTAAGCTGTTGACGTAGTAGCATCCCCCCAATTTCCTTCCACCTCCACGGGGCACGAGGCCACCAGCCGGCCTGGTGCCCCATTGTTCTCCCAGCCAGTGTCGGCGGGACGGGGCAGCGTCGCCCCGGGTAGATCAGCCGTCAGTACCCCGCCTGCTTGTCGACGACGTTTCGCAGCGGTTGACCGGCGACGTAGCGCTGGAGATTGTCGACGAAGATGTCGATGCCGCGCTGGCGGGTCTTACGCGTGGTAGCGCCGTTGTGCGGCG
>DATLRG010000167.1:0-4222 GCA_035534795.1 Chloroflexota bacterium | reverse complement strand
AGGGCGTTTCGGGTAGCATAGTCGGTACCTTCCGCCCAGGGCGACGATCATGCCACCGCGTTCCGTCCGAACAGCACCACGGGCACCGATTCGCGCGAGCGGCCCCACCTGATGGGTGCTGTCGCTCGCTTCCGCGCGTTTCGCCGTGGGCCACGCGGCCAGCCAGGCGTACCCACGACGCATCGGCCAAGCCCCACCCGCTGGTTCTTCTCGATGGTCCCCTACAACGCCGGCGCGGGCGCGGTGAATCCGCTCAACGCGCTCTTCGTGACCCAGGTGCTGGGAGGCGACGTCTCGGCTGTCGGAACGCTCGCCGCCGCGACCGCGCTCGCCTCGGTGCCGGCGTCCGGCGTCTGGGGGGACCTGACCGACCGCCTGGGCCGTCGCGGACCCTTCATCGTCCTCGGCCTCCTTGGCTTCGGGATTCCGGTCATGCTCATGGGCCTGAGCCAGTCGCTTCTCGTCGCCTACGCGCTCAGCTTCGTGATGGGCTTCCTCAGCCTGGCGATCAATCCGGCGTCCGCGGCGCTGCTGACCGAGGGGACGCCGCGCGACCGCTGGGCCGAAGCATTCGCCTCCTTCAACTGGATCGCTGGAGTCGGCGCCATCGGCGGCCTGCTGATCGGCGCGCTCTGGATGGGCGGCGTGCCGGTGGTGCTCGGCACGACCGTCGCGCTGCGCGGCCTGATGATCTTCTCCGGCGCGCTGGTCGTCGTCGCGGCGGGTCTCGCCGCGATCTGGCTGCCGCGCGAAAAGCCGGTGCCTCGCCTCCCCGTTCCCCGAGGGAAGCCGGCCGATCGGTCGCCAGCGGCCCTGCTCCGCCTGCTCGCCGCCTGGCGGACGGATCCCTGGATGCTCTACATCCTCGCCTACTTTCTCGGTCGCCTGAGCACGACCCTCGCGCTGACGCCCTTCGCCGTCTTCCTGAAAGACGACCTCGGCGCCCCGGCCTCGGTCGTCTTCGCCGCGTACGTGGCCAACCAGCTCTTCCCGATGCTGTGCTACGGCTGGATGGGCCGACTGCTGCGCGGGACCGGCGCGGTCAAGCTGATGATGCTGGTGTCCGGTGGCCGCGGCCTCGGCTTGCTGGTCGGCGCGCTGGCGGCGGTCGCCGGTGCGGGCTGGGTCGGCATCGGACTGGCGTTCGTCCTCTACGGACCGATCGTCGGGCTGAGCTGGGCTGGTATGGCCATCGCCGGTCCGGTCGCGGTGATGGAGATGGTCCCACCCGAGAAGAGTGGGCGCGGAATGGGGCTGTACAACGCCGTCGCCAGCCTCGCGGGCATTCTCGGCGCCTACGTCAGTGGGATCGCGGTCCTGAGTATCGGCTACGCCGGCCTCTTCGTCATCTCGGCCGCCGTCGGCGTCGTCGGTGCGCTCCCCTTCCTGCTCGTCCGCTCGCGACGGCCTTGACAGCAGTCGGCCGGCGGTTTATTCTCGCGCTTAACGTAGAGTCAGGGTGAAAAGTCCGGGGATGTGAGTGATGTGCGTAGCAGGCCACACATGGACTTCTCACCCTGGACGAACGATTGTCGGGATCGGATGCCCGACCAACCGCGACGACGAGGTGAAGTGCATGGCAGGGTCCACCGTAACCAGCGTCTTCGAAGAGATCGGGGTCACGCCCGTGATCAACGCCGTGGGGAATCAGACGGTCCTCGGCGGGTCGCAGCTCTCGCCGCGCGTTCGCGCCGCCATGGAGGACGCGAACCGCTACTTCGTCGACATGCGTGATCTGCTCGATCGCTCGGGAACACTCATCGCCAATCTCCTTGGCGCGGAGGCCGCCTACGTCACGCCTGGCTGCGCGGCTGCCCTCGCGCTTGGCACGGCCGCGTGCATCGCCGGTTCCGATCTGGAGAAGATCGGCCAACTGCCCGACACGACCGGCCTGAAGAACGAGGTGCTGATCCAGAAGAAGAGCCGCTACAAGTACGATCGCTGTCCGACAATCGTCGGCGCGCGGCTGGTCGAAGTCGGCGACGGCGCGGGCACCACGGCGGTGCAGCTCGACGCCGCGCTCGGCCCGCGCACGGCCTGCGTGCTCTACTACTCACGGATGGAGGGCCAGCCCGGGAACCTGTCGCTGGCCGAGGTCGTCGAGATCGCCCACCGGCGCGGCGTCCCGGTCCTGGTGGACGCGGCCGGCGAGGTCTATCCCCTCGATCGGATGCGCAGCTTCCCCAGGTCCGGCGCCGACCTGATCGCCTACGGTGCCAAGTATTTCGGCGCGCCGAACTCCTCGGGAATTCTCTGCGGACGCAAAGACCTCGTCGAGTCCGCGTCGATCCAGGGGTTCATCGGCTTCGAGTCGACGGGGTCGCGGTCCTTCGGTCGGCCGCTCAAACTCGATCGCCAGGAGATCGTCGCGGTGGTGGTCGCGCTGCAGGAATGGTTCAGTCTCGACCACGACGCGCGACTGCGCGGCTACGAGCGCATGATTCGCTCGATCGCCGACCGCCTGCAAGGACTGCCGTTCGTGACGATCACCGCGCTGCCGGCCGGCGCCGGTTCCGCCACGCACCTCGAGGTCGCGGTGCAGCCCCGCCCGAACGGGAAGACCGCTGCCGACGTCGCCCAAACGTTGCGCCAGGGCAACCCGAGCATTCGCCTCGGGGTCAACGGCGACGTGCTCTCTATTCACGTCCACACCGTCACGCCCGGCGACGAAGCAATCATCGGAGAGCGCCTCCGCGCGGCACTGACCGGATGAGCCACCTGCGGCGCGTTCGCGATCTGATGACCCGCATCCGCGACGCCCGCGCGATCGAAACAGCGCTCGACTTTGCGCTCCAGGCCATGATCGAGGTCACCCACGCCGATCGTGTCCTGGCTGCGCTCGTCGACGAGGACCAGTGTACCATCCGCGGTCGGCGCGGACTGGGCATCTCCGAGCGCCTGATCGCCGACCTCGTCGTGTCGCTGAACAGTGCGACCTCGGCTGGCGATCGGCTGCTCTCCAGCGTCGTGGGCGCGCGCGAGCCGATCGCGACGGTGGCCGACGATCCTCGCCTGGATCCGGCGCTCGCCAGCGCGTTCGGTCCCCACCGCCAGCTCCTGACGATTCCGTTGGTCGGCCGGTCGGTGGTCGTGGGAACCATCAGCGCCGCGTGGGATTCCGACGGCGCGGCAGACATGGAGCGACTGGACCTGGCGGTGATTCTGGCGGATTGCGTCAGCGTCGCGATCGAGACGCTGCGTCAGGTCGAGCGCGAGCGTCGGGAGCGTCGCATTGCCGAGGAATTGCACCTCGTGGCGCAGCGGATCACCGCCGGCCTCAGCCTGGACGACGTGCTTGCGACGGTGCTCCGCGCGGTCGAGGCGCTTCTCGACGCCTCGTCGGCCAGCATTTATCTCGCCGATCTGGGCGAGCAGGTCGGTAGCAACCGCTTCACCACCCGACACACCATGCAACCGCACTGGGACGAGCAGACGAGACCTCGCCCGAACGGACTAACGGCAAGCGTGTTGCGCACGCGCCAGCCCGCGATCGTCGAGGACGCCGAGACGGACCCGCGCCGAGGCGGCATGGTGCGGGGCGACAGTCGGTCGTTTGTCGTCGTGCCGATTGCCCACGATAACCGCAGCGTCGGGGTCCTCTACGCGAACTGGCGTGAACGTCACAAACCCAGCAGTCACGATCTTCAGCTTCTGCGCATCCTGGCAGCCTACGGGGGGATCGCGATCGACAACGCTCGCTTGCACACGCGCGCGGTCGAGGCAGCGCGGTTCGACGGCGTGTTGCTCGCGGCGCGTACCGTCGCGCACGAAATCAACAACGACCTGGCCCTGACGATGGGCATGGCCGAGATCGCCCAGATGCAGGTCCACGCCGGCCTCGGGCTCGATCCCTCGATCCTCGACGACATCGTCGACGGCGCGCAGCGCATCGCCCGGCACGTCCAGCAGCTTCAGGGGGTCGTGCGCCTCGAAGAGCGCCACCTCCACGACCTTCCTCCGCTCCTGGACCTGACCCAGTCCGGGGAGTAGCGGGTGTTGGACTAGTGTCCGTTGGTGAGGGATGTGCGCAACACATCCCACACCAACGGACACTAGTACTACTACCGTAGTTGAGCTATGACGTGTCATCAAAACCGTAAGTCGTGCTGCGGGCGGTGCGCTGCCGATAGTGACTCCGACGCACCCGCAAGCGAATCGCGCGACGCCAATGGGACCAGGCCAGACGGAGTTCTGCCGAGCGAGCCGGCAGCGGGAGAGCGAT
>DATLRG010000166.1:0-3476 GCA_035534795.1 Chloroflexota bacterium | reverse complement strand
CGCTGGGCCAATATTCTCCAGCTCACTCCCAAAGACCTCCCTGGATCATGCACGAGCAGGGGCGAGGTCTTCAGATACCCACTGGCGGGCGGTGCCCGATCAGCCCGGCGCCGGTGAGAGTGTGATTCGCCACACGGAGATGCCGCCATGCAACAGACAATCGCGGCGCGTCCAGTCAGCGTCACCGGCGTGTCGCGGGCCCGCCGCCGCGAAGCCATCGCCGGCGTGCTCTGGAGCTCGCCCTGGCTTCTCGGCTTCCTCATCTTCACGCTCGGGCCCGTCATCGCGTCGCTCTACCTGAGCTTCAACCAGTACACCATTGCCGGGACGCCCAAGTGGATCGGCCTCGACAACTTTACCCGGGCGTTGTCCGGCAAGGATTCGCTCTTCTGGCCGTCGCTGGGCGTGACGTTCCATTTCGCACTGATCATGGTCCCGCTGGGAATCAGCCTCTCGCTCTTGATCGCTATCGCGCTCAATCAGCGCCTTCACGCGATGCCGCTGCTACGCACCTGCTACTTCCTGCCCACGTTGACGCCGGCGCCGGCTGCGGCGCTGATCTGGTCGTGGCTCTACCAGCCGGAGTTCGGGGCGATCAACTGGCTGCTCTCTGAAATTCACATTCAAGGACCCAAGTGGCTGGCCGACCCGGACACGGCCCTGAATGCCCTGATCGTTATCGCCCTGTGGAGCTCGGTCGGCGGCGGGACGATGATCATTTTCCTCGCCGGCTTGCAGAGCGTCCCGGCCGAGTTGCTCGAAGCCGCCCAGATCGACGGCGCGGGGGCGTGGACACGCTTCGTCCACGTCACGCTGCCGATGCTCAGTCCCACCGTCCTGTTTAATCTGGTGATCGGCATCGTCGGCGCGCTCCAGGTCTTCACTGTCCCCTTCATCGCGACGAGCGGCGGCCCGCACTACGCCACCTGGTTCTTCATCATCCACTTGTACCAGAATGGTTTTCAGGATTTCGACATGGGCTATGCCTCGGCGCTGGCCTGGATCTTCCTGGTGATCGTCCTCGCCCTCACGCTGATCAACGTTCGACTCTCGAACCGCTGGGTCTACTACGAGGGGGAGACCCGATGAGCCCCATGGCCGTTCAGCCGGGGCAGTCATCGGCCGGGCGGCAGGACGGCCGGGCGACCCTGCACGTCGTCGTGATCGTCGGCGCGATCATCTTCCTGCTGCCGTTCCTCTTCACGCTCAGCAGCTCGCTGAAAACACCCCAGGAGCTGCGCATCTTCCCACCGTCGGTCTTCCCGGCGGTGCTGCAATGGCTGAACTACCCGACGCTCTTCCACATGGATAACCTGCCGTATGGTACCTGGTACGAGAACAGCGTCATCATCACCCTGCTGGCGACGCTGGGCACCGTGCTCTCGGCGAGCGCCAGCGCCTTCGGGTTTGCGCGCTTCCGCTGGCCCGGTCGCGACGTGTGCTTTGCCATCCTGCTCGGCACGCTGATTCTGCCGGAGCAGGTCGTCCTGATTCCCAGGTTCCTGATGTTCCACCTGATCCCCACCGCCCTCATCGGCCACACCCTGATCGACACCTGGTGGCCGCTGATCTTGCCCTCCTGGTTCGGCGGCGGCGCGTTCTCGGTGTTCCTGCTGCGCCAGTTCTTCTTGCAGCTGCCGCGCGAATTGGACGAAGCCGCGTTGATCGACGGCGCAAATAGCTTCCACATCTTCTGGGAGATTCTGCTTCCCCTCTCCAAGCCGGCCCTGGCCACCGTCGCCATCTTCTCCTTTCTGGGCAACTGGAACAGCTTCATCGAGCCCTTGATCTACATCACCTCGACTGAGAAGTTCCCGCTCTCGGTGGGCCTGCGCTGGCTCCAGCAAAACCCGGCCGATCCGACGATTCCCCAGGATCACCTGCTGATGGCCGGCTCCGTTCTCATGGTCGTGCCCCCGGTGATCATCTTCTTCGCGATGCAGCGCTACTTCATCCAGGGCGTGGTGATGAGCGGGATCAAGGGATAAGAGAACCCACTCTTGACCTTTCGTGGCTGACCGGATAGGATGCGAGCCTCACCCCGGCGGGCGTTAACGCTCGACCACTGGCACGGCTGGTGCCTTGAGAAGAGTCAGAGAAGAGTCAGATTGAGCACGGCGCGACAGACTGCGCCGGCGTTGGCGCTGGACCACCGGACCGCGACGGTTACGATGTTTTCCCCGCGTGCGTGGGATGAACCGGAGACACGTCTGATGATGGGGCGTTTCGTTCTTTTTTCCCTGGTCGCCGCGGCACTCGTCTCGCTCGCGGCGTGCCAGGCGGCGCCCGTGGCAACCCCCGCCGGTCCGGCTGATGCGCCGACGGCAGCCGTCGTGGCTGGCCAGGCGACCGCGGTCCGGAGCGCACCCGCGACGAGCCTGCCGCCGACCCTCTCGCCAACGGCGGACCCGCCGACCGTAACGCCGCTTCCCCCGACCGCGACGCCGGTCCCACCAACCTCGACGCCGCTTCCGCCGACAGCAACACCCACGCCGTCGCAGGCTGTCTCCTGGCTCGGCGGAACGACCCTCCTGGGCTTTTACGGACGTGCCTTCGGCGTGGCGCCGATCCTTGGTCGCCTCGGGTTTTACAGCAACGCCGACGCCATGGCGAAGGATGTCGACACGTTTTCCTCGGAGATTCACCAGGTGAACGGCGGGAAGCCGGTGCTCCCCGAGATTCACCTGATCTACGCGCTGGCGATGCCCTGCTCGGGCAACGACGATTGCCTGCTCTACTTCGAGTCGATGGACCCTCACCTGGTCGACGACTACATCAAGCCGGCCCAGCAGCGCGGCTGGCTGGTCGTTCTCGACACCCAGCTAGGCCGCTCCGACCCGGTGACCCAGATCGATCGCATGATCGCGAAAGGCTACCTCAAGTACGACAACGTCGAGGTCGCGCTCGATCCCGAGTTTCACGTCGTGCCCGGCCACCTCGAACCGGGCATCCCGGTCGGCACGATCACCGCGCAGCAGGTGAACGACGCCCAGGCGCTCCTGGACAGCTACGTCCGGAAAGAGCACCTGGCCCACCGGAAGATTCTGATGGTCCACCAGTTTGGCGACAAACAGATCGACGACGGCGTGCCCTTCATGATTCAGGACAAGACCGACGTGAAGGACTACCCGAACGTCGACCTGGTGGTCGTCGCCGACGGCTTCGGCGGACCGGACGCCAAGATCAGCAAGTACAACAAGATGACGGACAGCGAAGCCTACCCCTTCCTCCACTTCCGCGGGATCAAGCTCTTCCCACCCAATCCCTACGAGCACGCCTTCCACTACGATCGGCCGCTGCTGACGTTCCGCCAGGTCTTCGGCCTGGACCCGACGCCCCAGAAACAGCGCGTCAAGGTAGCGCCAGACGTCATCATCATGAATTGACCTCAAAGCCCGGTCAGGGTGAGTACGACGTTGCTGGGCAAATCGCGCCCAGCAACGTCGTTCTCTCCCTGACCGGGCTTTGAGGTCAAC
>DATLRG010000165.1:0-7264 GCA_035534795.1 Chloroflexota bacterium | reverse complement strand
AACAAAGCCTGTTTCAGGCGGCGCTGCGCGCCGCCTGAAACAGGCTTTGTTAGCAGCTCTTATGCCACGAGCTCATCCAGGATCCGCGCCGCGACGTCCCGCGCGGCGATGAAGCGGTAGGTCGCGTCGGCCCGGGCGCTGTCGGGGGCGTGGCTGCTGCGGATGGACCGGGTGGCGTTTAGCAGGGCTTCTTGCTGGGCCATCAGACCACGGTGGACGAGGTTCACTTCCCACATCGGGCGTCGGCTGGCCCACCAGTACTGGCAACTGTACAGCGCGCGATCCATCTGAACGCGAGCGATTCGCGCGAAGTACCGGCTGGTGTCGTCGTCGCTGAAGGCCTCGGCACGCTGCGCCAGGTCGAGCACCAGGCCGGTCAGCTCCCACTGCAGTTGATGGACGCGGTTGCCCGGAGACTTCCAGAGCGGGTACGGATTCCCGGCCGCGAGGTCGTCGCCGTTCGAGCTCCAGGTGGAGGCGCGCGGCGTTGGACTCGGTTGTTGAGGGAAGAGGTCCAGTAGCTGACTGAGTGCCACGACCTGGATCGCCTCACCGTCGGTCTCCGCGCGGCCCTCGCGTGCCTGTTTCGCCTCCGCGATCGTGTGGAAAACTTGGGCCAGGAACTGCTCTTCCCAGCCACGCAGGTGGTGTCCGAAGGTCTCCGCATCCATGGCGGTGACGACGAACACGCTCTCCCGCGCGCCACGGAGAGATCTCAGGCTGTTGATAAAGCCGGCCGCGTCGAGGTCGGCGAACGCGACCCGATTGCTGAGCAGATCGTCGCGGTAGAAGACCGCCAGCTCGCCTTCGTCGGACGTAACCGTCGGAATGAAGTCGAGCGGCCAGTCGGTCGGACAGGCGACACCGCTGGCGAGCAGCCAACGATGACCCGTTTCGAGAACGGTCGGAACGATGCTGGCCGCGAAGCCCAGCTCGGGTGGGAAGAAGCCGATCGGTCGGAACGCATCGCCGAACGCTGCCCGGTTGGTCCGCTGGTTGAGGACGATCTGACGGCGACCTTCGTGCGCTGGGATCAGCGGAAGAATCGGGTGATACATTGCCGTGCCCGTGAATTCGACCTGCCCGCGCTCGGCCAGGCGCCGCCAGCCATCGAGGATGTCGGTCGCTCGTCGCTCGCGGAGGAGCTCCACCAGCGAGCCGGTCACGTTGATCGTCGCGCGCACGTCGACGAGATCCGCGAAAATACGGTTCAGCGGCCGGTAGCATTCGTCGCAGATCCGATCGAGGACGTCGGGAAGCTGATTCGGTGGCTGGTAAAAGTGCAGCAGCGGGGCCCAGTAGATCACAGCCTCACTCCCGGGCGGGTATCGGCAAGGAAGAAGAGCAAGAGGCGTGCCGGGAGATTGTTTTCAGAAATTATCTCAAAACCGTTATTTGGGCGCCCGCTGGGCGCCCAAATAACGGTTTTGAGATAATTTCTCAATACCCCTTGACGTCGGGCCGGTTCTGGTATAATTTAGCTCCATAGGAACCAAATGGTGAGCACCGCGATGCTAGTCGAATCGACCGCGCTCCAACCAACCGCCGGGCTGATCCCCAACGCGGTGCTGGCAGTCGACGTCGTCCTCTTTACCATTCGCAAGGCGCCCTTGACCGAGTCGCTGCAGGTCCTCCTCGTTCACCAGGGTGACCCGTTGGGGCACGGACGGTGGATCCTGCCGGGGGTGCTGGTCCGTTCCAGCGAGACGTTCGCCGAGGCGGCGCGGCGCGCGCTGGCCGAAAAGGCCGGACTCGATGCCGCGACCTGGTACGTCGAGCAACTCGCAACCTACGGCGAGCCCGCGCGCGACAGTCGGGGACGCGTCGCGTCGATCGCCCACCTCGCGCTGGTGTGCAGCGACGACCTGGCGTTGCGGCCGGGCCTTGACGTCCATGCGACGGAGTGGTGCCCGGTCAAACGGATCGAGGAACCGGTTCTGGCGTTCGATCACGCCGAGATGATCCGCGCCGGCGTTCGGCGCATCCGGAGCAAGGTACGTTACTCCTGGGTCGCGTTCCAGTTGCTGAACGAGCGGTTCACACTTCCCGAGCTCCGTTCGGTCTACGCGGCAATTCTCGACCCCAACCTGGCTCGGCTGTCTTCAGGCAACTTCAAGAAAGCCATGCGCCCCCTGTTCGACAGCGGCGTGCTGCAGGTGGTCGGCCGCGCCGCCACCGGCTGTCGCGGACGCCCCGGCGATCTTTATCGATTCGTCGGGCCGGTGACCGGCACGCGCGAGCGCGAATTGCCCTGGTAAAGGAGGCCTGATTTTTTTTAGGTCCATTTAAGCTACTTTGGAACTAAATTGGCGCCCCGGCGATGGGGCGCGATGGAGGACGGACATGGCCTTGGCAACCGATCCGGTCGCGGCAACGGGCACCCAACGCGATCTCATCGCGGAGATCGAGACACTGCGTCGGGAACGTCAGGCGGTTATCCTGGCGCACAATTACCAGATCGGTCCAATCCAGGACCTCGCCGACTTCGTCGGTGACTCGCTTGGCCTGGCGCAAGCCGCGACCCGCACCGACGCCCCCGTTATCGTGATGTGTGGCGTGTACTTCATGGCCGAGACGGCGAAGATCCTCAACCCCGGTCGCACGGTGCTGATACCGGACACCAGGGCCGGCTGCTCGTTGGCCGACTCGATCACGGGCGACCAGGTGCGAGCCTGGAAGGCCGAATACCCCGGCGCCGTCGTCGTGAGCTACGTGAACACGACGGCCGAAGTCAAGGCGGAATCGGACGTTTGCGTGACCTCCGGCAACGCCGAAGCGGTGATCCGCTCGATCCCGGCCGACACGGAGATTCTGTTCTGCCCCGACATGTTCCTCGGCGCCCACCTGGAACGGGTGACCGGCCGCAAGATGCACGTCTGGATGGGCGAGTGCCACGTTCACGCTGGCATTCGCCCCGAGGAGATCGACGAGCAGCGCGCCCGCTTTCCCGACTCGGAGCTGCTGATCCACCCCGAGTGCGGCTGCTCGACGCGCTACGTTTGGGCGCAGAGCGCCGGCGCGCTGCAAACGAACGGGACGCGCGTTCTCTCGACCGAAGGCATGCTGCGCGAGGCCCGACAGTCGAACAAGGACACGTTCTTGATCGCCACGGAAGTCGGTCTGCTGCACCGGCTGCGGAAGGAGCTGCCGGAGAAGCGCTTCGAAGCCGCCGACGACGGGGCGGTCTGCCGTTACATGAAGATGATCACACTGCCCAACCTGCGCGATTGCCTGCGGGCGATGAAGCCCGAAGTGGACGTACCGCCGGAGATTGCCAGGCGGGCCCGTCGAGCCGTCGAGCGGATGCTCGCGATCAAGCCGTGAAACAATTTGACGTCATTGTCGTCGGTAGCGGCCTGAGCGGCCTGTACGGGGCCTTGCTCGCCGCGAAACACGGCGACGTGCTGCTGCTCACGAAGGCGCAGCTCGAAGACAGCAACACTTACCACGCACAGGGAGGGATCGCCGCCGCCCTCACCTCGACCGACTCCCCGGAGCTCCACTGGCGCGACACACTTGCAGCCGGCGCCGGCCTCTGCGATCCCGCCGCGGTGCGCGTCCTGGTCGAAGAAGGGCCGCGACGCGTTCGCGACCTGATCGAGCGGGGCGTCCGCTTCGACCGCGTCGATGGGAAGATCGCCTTCACCCGCGAAGGAGCGCACAGTCAGGCGCGAGTCCTTCACGCCGGGGGCGACGCGACCGGCGCCAGCATCGAATCGACGATCGCCGAAGCCGTTCGGTCGTCTCCCCACGTGTCGATCCTGCAGGACCACCTGGTCTGCGACCTGCTGCGCGACGGACAACGGATCGGCGGCGTCCGGGCTCTCGATCGCGGCACCGGCCGGGTCGAGACCTACGCGGCGCGCGCGGTCGTCCTGGCCACGGGCGGCGCCGGCCAGTTGTTTTCGCAGACGACCAATCCAGAGGTGGCCACCGGCGACGGTATCGCCCTCGCCTTCCGCGCGGGCGCGGAGCTTGCCGACATGGAGTTCGTTCAGTTTCACCCGACCGCGCTGGCCGTGCCCGGCGCGCCGCGATTCCTGATCTCCGAAGCAGTGCGCGGCGAAGGGGGCATCCTCCGCAACGCGGCCGGGGAGCGATTCATGGTCGCGGTGGACTCGCGGGCCGAGCTGGCGCCACGAGACGTCGTCGCGCGAGGGATCGTGTTCGAGGCGCGACGGACCGGCCAGTCGTGCGTCTACCTTGACGTGACGCACCTGGACGCCGATCATTTCCGGCGGCGGTTCCCGACGATCTCTGGCGTCTGCGAGCACTATGGGATCGACGTCGGTCGCGACCGCATCCCGGTCTTCCCAGCCGCCCATTATCTGATGGGCGGCGTCCGCACCAACCTGTGGGGAGAGACCTCGCTGCCGGGGCTGTTCGCTTGCGGCGAGTGCGCGTGTACCGGGGTGCATGGCGCGAATCGACTGGCGAGCAATTCGCTGCTCGAGACCATTGTTTTTTCGGGGCGCGTGGTTCAGCGACTCTTCGAAGCCACGCCGCCGACTCTTGCCACGGCAGCGCCCGAGCCGAAGGATGAATCGCGGCTTCTCGCGGACTGTCGGATCGTCGTGCCCGGTCCGGAGCAAGGAACGACGACCGGTCGGTCCACTTCGACCGTGCGGGACCTGACCTGGTCCCTGGCCGGTCTGACCCGTGACGCCGAGGGACTGCGCCAACTCGAAGCGACTGCTTCGGCCTGGCAGGCCGAGCACTCCCCGGATCAAACCGGTGAGTCGCTGGAGCTGCGCAGTCTAACCCTGCTCGCGCGCCTCCTCGCCATTGCCGCGCTGCGACGTGAAGAGAGCCGCGGCGCGCACTACCGGACCGACTTCCCGAGGCCGGCGCCAGACTGGCAGCGGCGCACCGTTCTGATCGACGGAGAAACAACTGGAGCGAGTAACAGTGGATCAGTTCGCGCTTCCATCAGCTGAGGTTGAGCGCGTCGTCGGCCAGGCGCTTGCCGAGGACCTGCCTTGGGGCGACGTGACCAGCGACAACCTCATTCCCATCGATCAGCAGGGAATCGGCCGGATCGAGGCACGGGAGCGCGGCGTGCTCGCCGGCCTGCCCGTCGCGGCGAGGGTGTTTTCCTCGGTCGATCCATCGCTGCGGTTCGAGCCGCTCCTCTCGGACGGCGACCGACTGGAACCGGGCAAGGTTATCGCGCGGGTCAGCGGCTCATTGCGATCGTTGCTCCGCGCCGAGCGAGTCGCGCTGAACTTCCTTCAGCGCCTTGGCGGCATCGCCACCGTGACGGACCGCTACGTCACTGCGGTCGAAGGGTGCGCGGCCCGGATCATCGACACCCGCAAGACGACCCCCGGCTTGCGCTCGCTCGAAAAGTACGCCATTCGGGTCGGCGGTGGACATAACCACCGCTACTGCCTGAGCGACGCGGTGCTGGTCAAGGACAATCACCGCGCGGCGCTCCAACTGCGAGGAATCGGTCTGGTCGACGCTCTCCGAGACCTGCGCCGTCGCCTGCCGCATACCGTCACGATCGAAGTCGAGGCGGAGAGCCTCGACGAGGTCCGCGACGCTCTCGCCGGCGGTGCCGACACGATTCTGCTCGACAACATGGCGCCAGCCGCGTTGCGTGACGCCGTTCGGCTCGTCGACCGCCGAGCGCTGACCGAGGCATCCGGCGGGATCAACCTCGATACGGTCCGCTCGGTCGCGGAGACCGGCGTCGACCTGATCTCGGTGGGCGCCCTGACCCACTCGGCGAAGGCACTGGATCTCGCGCTGGAAATCGAGGTCGAGCGGTGAGGGCCGTCGACGTGATTGCTCGCAAGCGCGATGGCGCCGAGCTATCCGCCGAGGAGATTCGCTGGTTCGTCCAGGGATGCGTGTCTGGCGAGATCGCGGATTACCAGGTGGCCGCGTGGCTGATGGCCATCTACCTGCGCGGCATGAGTCGCGCCGAAACCGTCGAGCTCACGCGGGCAATGGCGGAATCGGGCCAGGTGCTCGACCTGGGAGAGTTGGCAGCGCGTGCGGTGGACAAGCATAGCTCGGGCGGCGTCGGGGATAAGGTCAGCCTCGTCGCCGGACCGATCGCGGCCGCGGCCGGAGTGGTCGTGCCAAAGATGTCCGGCCGCGGCCTCGGCTTCACCGGCGGCACGCTGGACAAGCTGGAATCGGTCCCCGGGCTCCGCGTGAATCTGTCCATCGACGAAATCCTGGATCAAGCGCGGCGGATCGGCCTGGTAATCGCCAGCCAGACCGCGGACCTCGCGCCGGCCGACGGTAGGCTCTACGCGCTGCGCGACGTGACCGCGACGGTGGGATCGCTTCCTTTGATTGTGAGCTCGATCCTCAGCAAGAAGCTGGCGGGCGGCGCTCGATCCATCGTGCTCGACGTCAAGGCCGGCAGCGGCGCGTTGATGCAGACGGAAGAGGAAGCGGTGCAGCTCGCGCGGCTGCTGGTCGACGTTGGGACGGAATGCGGCCGACGCGTCGTCGCCTTCGTCTCGCGGATGGACCAGCCGCTTGGTCTGGCCGTCGGAAACGCCGTCGAAGTGAGAGAGGCGATCGAAACGCTGCGTGGCGACGGACCGGCCGACCTTCGGACGCTGGCGCTCACGCTCGCCGCGGAGATGGTGCGCGCGGCCGGGCTGGCCACGACGGAGGCAGAAGCCCGCGTCCAGGTTGAAACCACGCTATCCTCCGGAGGCGCGCTCGCGAAGCTGCGAGATATGGTGGCGGCGCAAGGCGGTAACCCGAACGCTATCGACGATCCTTCGAGCTTGCCGACGGCACCGATCGTCGAGCCGATCGGGGCGCCGCGATCCGGCTACGTTGGCGGCCTGGATGCCGGAGTCATTGGCCGAACGATGACCGCGCTCGGCGCCGGGCGAGAAAAGAAGGGCGATCCAGTCGACCACCGTATTGGCGCCATCGTCCACCGCAAAGTCGGCGACCACGCGTCGATGGGCGAGCCGCTCTTCACTCTGCACCTGACCAGGGCAGAGACGGTCGCGGTCGCTCGCGATAAGCTGCTGGCAGCCTATCGCTGGTCGGAGGCGGCGGTCGAGCGTGGGCCAATTGTCATCCAAAGAATTGGGCCAGGTTGATTCCAGCGCTTGCTGCCTGCCGCTTTACCGTGGGGTTGTTGCTAGAACGTCGGTCAAGAATTAGGCGACCTTGGATTGATCGGACAAGCGAGCGATGACGTGCAGGTTGTGAACGACCGCGGCGCGCCGCAGGTCAAAGAGATTCTTGCGGACACCCCGGTAATGGGCCCGGTCTCCCTGCC
>DATLRG010000164.1:0-2399 GCA_035534795.1 Chloroflexota bacterium | reverse complement strand
GGCAGGGAGACCGGGCCCATTACCGGGGTGTCCGCAAGAATCTCTTTGACCTGCGGCGCGCCGCGGTCGTTCACAACCTGCACGTCATCGCTCGCTTGTCCGATCAATCCAAGGTCGCCTAATTCTTGACCGACGTTCTAGACCCTACCCCGTCACGATTCCTAGCCGGTTCGTCGTCGCGTCGCAGATCCAGATGCGGCCTTCCGGGTCCAGGGTCAGCCCGTGCGGCTCGAAGCCCTCGACCATCCACTGTTTGACCACCCGGCCGTCCGTCGGGTCGAGGTGGAAGACGGTCGAGAGATTGGTATCGTTGCAGACGATCGCGCCGTCCTGCGCGTAGACGCCGTGGGAGCGCCGACCCGGAAACGGAATCTCGTGCTCGAGCGCGCCGGTTTCCAGGTTGAGCTGCTGGATCGTTTGCTGGCCCGGCCGGGTCACCCAGAGCGCGCCGTCGATGACCTCGAGGCCGTGGATTCCGCCTTCCATCGCCGCCGGCAGCTCGATCGCCTGGGTGCAGTGGCCGGTCGCCGGGTCGAACTTGTAGACGTAGGCCGGTCGCCGGTTGGACGCGCCCCAGACCGCCCCCGCTCCGAACCCCACACCGCTAAGGTTGCGCGCCGGCGTCGCGAAGCTCGTGACGATCGAGCCATCGTAGCGGATCAAATAGATCCGATCGTGCTTCTGATCGCAGACCCAGATTCCCTCCGCCGTTGCCGACAGCCCATTGGCCTGCGGCCCCGGTCCCTGGAACATCACGTGGACCTTCGCCATCTCATCCTCATTACAAATCGATGTAGTCGTACGCGCGGAGTGTCAGGAACTCCGGGAAGTCATCGCTCAGGGCGACCTGCTCGAAGATATCTGCCGCCTCCTGGAATCGACCGTGGGTGAAGGCCGCCTGACCGATGGTCTGCGCGATCTTCGCGAGCTCGGCTTCCTCGATCTGACGCACCAGCTCGCGCGAGAGTCGCGAGCCTTCTTTCAGCGGTCGGCCATGCCGCAGCCACTGCCAGACCTGCGCTCGAGAGATCTCGGCGGTGGCCGTGTCCTCCATCAGGTTGTTAATGGCCGCGGCCCCGACGCCCCGCAGCCAGGATTCAAGATATTGCAGGGCGACGCTGACGTTCAGCCGCACTCCCGCCTCGGTGACCTCGCCACCTGGCACTCGGAAGTCGAGCAGGTCCTCGGCCGTCGTGGTCACATCGTCGCGCTGCTTGCCGACCTGGTTGGGGCCATCGCCCAGGACACCGTCGAAGACGTCTCTCGCCACCGGCACCAGGTCGGGGTGTGCGACCCAGGTGCCGTCGAAGCCGTCGTTCGATTCGCGGATCTTGTCGTCGCGAACCCTGGCCAGCGCGCCCTCGTTGATCCGCGGATCGCGACGACTTGGAATGAAGGCGGCCATGCCGCCGATGGCGTGGGCCTGACGGCGGTGGCAGGTCTTCACCAGCAACTCGGTGTAGGTCCGCATGAAGGGAACGGTCATCGTCACCTGCGCGCGGTCCGGTAGGACGACATCCGAGCGGTTGCGGAACTTCTTGATGATGCTGAAGATGAAATCCCAGCGGCCAGCATTCAGTCCGCTCGAATGGTCCTTCAGCTCGTAAAGAATCTCCTCCATCTCGAAGGCCGCCAGGATGGTCTCGATCAGGACCGTGGCCTTGATGCTGCCTCGCCGAATGCCGAGCGCATCCTGGGCGAAGACGAACACGTCGTTCCAGAGCCGGGCTTCCTGGTGGTTCTCCAGCTTTGGGAGATAAAAGTACGGGCCCGTGCCGCGATCCAGCAGGCGCTGCGCGTTGTGAAAGACGTATAGGCCAAAGTCGAACAGACTGGCCGAGATTGGCTCGCCGTCCACGGACACGTGCTTCTCGACCAGGTGCCAGCCGCGTGGGCGCACCATCAGCGTCGCGACCTGCTCGTTCAGCCGATAGACGCGCCCATCGGGATTCGCGAACTGGATCGTCCGGTCGATGGTGTCGACCAGATTGAGCTGCCCCTGGATCAGGTTCGACCAGGTGGGAGAGTTCGCATCCTCGAAGTCGGCCATGAAGACCTGCGCGCCCGAATTGAGCGCGTTGATCATCATCTTCCGATCGACTGGACCGGTGATCTCGACGCGTCGGTCCTGCAAGTCCCGCGGGACGGGCGCGACGGTCCAGGCGCCTTCGCGAACGTGGCGCGTCTCTTCGAGAAACTCCGGCAGCGCTCCGACGTCCAACTCACGTTGGCGCTCGGCCCGCCGCTCCAGCAGCGATCTCCTGGTCGCGCCGAACGCGCGCTGCAGCTTCGCGACGAACGACATGGCCTCGGGCGTCAGAATCTCCCTGAACGGCCCCTCGCTCGGTCCAAGAACCACCACCCCCTGCGCACCTGCCACGATCCATCCTCCATCACGG
>DATLRG010000163.1:0-4131 GCA_035534795.1 Chloroflexota bacterium | reverse complement strand
GCGATGGAGTCCTCACCGTGGCTTTACTTGAGTGGCAGCAGTCGTCCTGCCGTGACTTCGAGCCGATCATCGCCCACACTTTCCCGGTCACCCGGGTGGTCGAGGCGATCGAGCTGGGGTTGACCGGCAACGCGGGAAAGGTCCTTCTCGCCGTCTCGACGTCCCGTCGTCGGGTATAATCCTTCCCGCGATGTCACGTTTGAACGATCTCGGCTTCTCGGTCCGCTCGATCGACGTCCTGGGGGTGCGCGTCGACGACGTCACCCTTCGCGAGGCGTTGGCGATCTGCCACGCCTGCATCCGTTCTGGGAAGCCGCACCGCGTGGTGACGCCGAACGCCGAGTTCGTCATGGCCGCGCGGCCTGACCCGGGATTCCGGCAGCTCCTCAACGATTCGACGCTGCTGATCCCCGATGGAGCCGGCCTGTTGCTCGCCGGCCGCCTCCTGGGCGCGCGCCTGCACGCGCAGGTCGCGGGAACGGACCTGGCCGACCAGCTCGCCGGCCTGTGCGCGCGGGAAGGCTACCGGCTGTTCCTGCTGGGAGCGGCGCCGGGCGTCGCCGACGAAGCCGGGCGTCGCCTGCGGGCGCGGCACCCGAACCTGATCGTCGCCGGCACGTGCGCCGGCTCGGCGGATCCCTCGGCCGACGACGAGACCCGTGCCCGCCTGCGCGCGGCTGGCCGGATCGACGTACTGCTCGTGGCCTTCGGCGCGCCGAAGCAGGAAGCGTGGATCGAGCGAAACCAGGCCGCGCTGGAGATTCCCCTGGCCATCGGCGTCGGCGGCGCGCTCGACTTCTTGTCCGGCCGCGTGCCGCGGGCACCCGCGGCAATGCGACGTCTGGGCTTCGACTGGCTCTTCCGCCTGACCGTCCAGCCCTGGCGCTGGCGGCGGCAGCTCGCCCTGCCGCGGTTCGTCGTGGCCGTGACGTACGAGGGGATGCGGCGGCGATTGGCGCCTGGGACGCAATGAACCGCTCGTCTCGATCGTCGCCATGCGCTGCTGCCATCCGGCGACGGCCTGGGGCTCGCGTGCGCCGCGGATCTGGCCGCGGCAAGGTCCAGTTCTACCGCACCGGGCAGCAGCGCCGCCACGCGGAGGCGGCGTTGACGTGAGGGCGCCTCGGTGGTATTGTCAGCCGGCAAGCGCTGACTTTCCCGGCGGCCTCGCCGCGGTGATGCTGATGGATTTCGAGTCGCTTCGCTCACGCGCAACGCTGCAGGAGTGGCAGTTTCACTCGTCGGTGCCGATCGTCGGCTCGCTCCTTTCCGCGATCCGTCGTCGGGTGTACGCGATCGCCAGCAAGTGGGCGCTTCGCGCGGCAATGCAGCAGCAGAGCGAGTTCAACAACCAGCTCCTGGACCGGCTCGAAGAGATGCGTGTGCTCGAGCAGCAGATGGACCGGTTGCGGGATCACGTCGCCAACCTCGAGCGGCAGATGGTCGAGGCCGACCGTGCAACGCTCGAGGCACGACGCGACCTGGTCGAGACCCGCATCGCGCTCAATCGCGGATTGCAGGCGTTGGACGAGCGGCTCGATCGGCAAGAGGCAGTCTGGGCCGCCCAACTGCGCGACGTGGTCGCGGACGCACGCAGGCAATGGGCGGAACGGGCCGCGCTGGAGCAAGTCCAACGCACCCTGGCCGCGCTCCAGTCGCACGACGAAGACCTCTTTGGATTGCTCGCCAGCGCTCGGCGACACGACCACGCACCGGAAGCGGCCGCGACCAGCCCTCGGGGCGACGGGAGCGCCAGCGCCGCGACCGGAGATCCTTCGTCCGATGGCGTCGACCGCTTCCTCTTCGCGGTGCGCTTTCGTGAGACCGATGCGGAGGTGATCCGCCGCCAGGAAGTGTTCCTGCAGTATTTTCAGTCCACCACGGCTGTGCTCGACCTCGGGTGCGGCCGCGGGGAGTTTCTGAAGCTGCTTGCCCAGCGCGGCATTCCGTCGGTGGGTGTCGACCACGATCCGGACATGGTGACGTTCTGCCGCCAGAGCGGTCTACGGGCCGAGCTCGCCGACGCGGTAGACTACCTGGCCGGCGTTGAAGACAATTCGCTCGGCGGCATCTTTCTCGGACGGGTGGTCGAGCACCTGGAGCCGTTGGTCCTGGTCAGACTGATCGACCTCTCCCACCAGAAGCTCAGGCCGGATGCCTACTTTGTCGCCGAGACGATCAATCCAACGTGCCTGCTCGCCCTGACAACGCAGTGCCTGATGGACCTGTCTCGGGTGCAGCCGCTCCACCCGGAGGTCTTGCGCTTCCTCCTTCAGAGCGCCGGCTTTCAGGGGGTGACCGTTCACTTTTCCGCGCCGGTGCCAGATGAGGGGCGATTGAAACGGCTGCCAGCGGAAGATGGCCTGTCGCCTAGAGAGCAAGCCTGGCTGGCCGCCCTCGACGAGAACGTCGATCGTCTCAACGACTTTCTGTACGGTCACCAGGAGTATCACGCCGTCGCCCGTAAGTTCGCGTGGCCCGGGCGCCTCGCGTCGCCCGCGGCGCGCCGCGATCTGCTCATCACGCCGTGATCTTGCCATGCAGATTGCCTACTTCAGCCCGCTGAACCCCCGGCAGAGTGGTATCAGCGATTACAGCGAGGAGCTGCTGCCAAGCCTCGCGACCTTCGCCGACCTGGACCTGTTCGTCGACGGCTACGCCCCCAGCAACCCGGCTCTTCGCGAGCGTTTCGCCCTGTACGATTGCGCCGAGTTCGCGGCCCGTGACGCGGAGCACCCCTACGACGTCAATCTCTACCAGATGGGTAACAGTCTGCACCACGCCGCGATCTACCGGATGCTCCTGCGCCGGCCGGGCGTCGTCGTCCTCCACGACGTCATCCTGCACCACTTTTTCCTCGAGCTGGCCAATCGAGGTCACGACGCATCCCCCTACCTGCGGGAGATGGCCTACGCCGAGGGGCCGCGCGGGATCGGGCGCGGTCTGGCCGTGTTGCGTGGCGAGCAGCCACCGCCGCTCTTCGAGCAGCCCTTGATCGACCGTGTAGTCCAGGCGAGCCTTGGGATCATCGTCCACAGCGAGCACGCGCGAGCGCTGGTCGCGGCGCGGCAGCCGCGGCGCGTCGCCGTCGTGCCCGCGCACGTCTCGCCACCACCAGCCCTGTCGGCCGAGGAGCGCCGCGCGACCCGCGCCGACCTCCACCTGCCGGACGAGGCGGTCGTCTTCGGCGCCTTCGGCCTCGCCACCCCGCTAAAGCGCCTTGACGTCGCGTTGCGGGCATTTGCTCGCCTGCACCGCGTGATGCCAGGGACCCGCTTCCTCATCGCCGGCCAGGTCGATCCCCCGGGCTGGCTCGACTCCTCGATCGCCGAGCTCAATCTTGGCGATGCGGTGGTGCTGACCGGTCCGGTCCCCTTCGACCGGTTTCAGCGGTACATCCAGGCAGCGGATGCCTGCGTGAATCTCCGATACCCGACCGCCGGGGAGACGTCGGCGAGTGTGCTCCGGGTCATGGCGGCTGGTGTTCCGCCGATTGTCTCGGACGTCGGGTCCTTCGCGGAGCTGCCGGATGCCTGTTGTCGCAAGATCCCGGTGGACTCGACCGAGGAGGAGCGACTGTACGAGACTCTGGCTGCGCTGGCGGTGGATCGAGGGCTTCGCCGATCTCTCGGCGAAGCCGCGCGCGCTGACGTGCTCGCGTCGCACACGCCGCTGTCGACGGCGCGTGGGTATATCGACTTTGTCGAGCGCGTTCTCGCCGACGCGGCGGCCTCACCCCTCGCCCCCTCTCCGTCGCAGATGGAGAGGGGGAACGGACCGGCTCCGGCCGTCTCCCCTCTCCACGCGGTGGAGAGGGGCAGGGGGTGAGGTAGCCCGGCCGCCGCGCCCGAGAGTGGAGGAACGTCCGGCCCCGTCCTTCTCCCCTCGCCATCTGCGATGGAGAGGGGCGGCGGGTGAGGCGACCGCGTCCGTCTACCTGCCGCCGACCGGGTCCGGCTTCCTCGCCTTGAGCAGAATCTTCTCGTCGGTGTACGAGATAACCTGTCCGGCGGAGTCGACCGCGACGGCGAGCGCGGCACGGGCCGGTGCCGGCGCGTCGCGGAACAGCGCCTCGATCGCTGCCCGAGCCCCCACGGGCGTCTTCGCCCGGTCCAGCCAGCTCGCGAACGG
>DATLRG010000162.1:0-2594 GCA_035534795.1 Chloroflexota bacterium | reverse complement strand
GTCGAATTCCGGGATCGCGGGCGGGACGCCCGCGATCCCGACAGGAGACACGGCTGTAAACGAGTCCGTCGCCCCATCGCCCACTCGCCCCATCGCCCACTCGCCCACTCGCCCACTCGCCCCATCGCCGTCTCGCCCACTCGCCCCGTCGCCGTCTCGCCCCATCGCTCACTCGCCCGCTCGCCCACTCGCCGCGTCGCCCGTTCGTCCACTCGCCCACTCGCCGTCTCGTCCGCTCGCCGCGTCCCCGCTCCTCGACGTCGACGGCCTGCGGGTCTACTACACCGTGCGCGGCGCGGGCTGGCTCTTCCGCCGACGGGACGTGCTCCACGCGGTCGACGACGTGAGCTTCCAGGTCCGCGAGGGCGAAACGCTCGGGCTGGTCGGGGAAAGCGGCTGCGGCAAGAGCACCACCGGCCGGACGATCCTCTACCTGGAGCGGCCGACGTACGGAATCGTGCGCTTCCGGGGCCAGGAGCTCGCCGGGCTGAAAGACGACGAGCTCCGGCCGCTGCGCCGTCACCTGCAGATCGTCTTCCAGGACCCGGTGGCCTCGCTGAACCCGCGCATGACCATCGGGCAGATCATCGCCGAGCCGCTGTCGGTCCACCACCTCTACGAGGGCAAGGCCCGCAAGGACCGAATCGCCGAGCTGCTGGACATGGTCGAGCTGAATCCGGAGTTCGTCCAGCGCTACCCGCACGAGTTCAGCGGCGGTCAGCGACAGCGGATCGGCATCGCTCGGGCGATCGCGGTCGAGCCGTCATTCATCGTGCTCGACGAGCCGGTGTCGGCGCTGGACGTCTCGATCCAGGCCCAGGTGCTGGCGTTGCTGAGCGATCTGCAAAAGCGCCTGCACCTCTCGTATCTGTTCATCGCGCACGATCTGGCGGTGGTCGGTCAGATGAGCGACCGGGTCGCGGTGATGTACCTGGGGAAGATCGTCGAGCTCGCAACGCGCGACGACCTCTATCAGCGGCCCCATCATCCATACACGCAGGCGCTCTTCTCGGCGGTGCCGGTCCCCGATCCGGCCGAATCGCGGCAGCGCCAGCGGCTGGTGCCCGGCGGCGAGGTCCCGAGTCCGATCAACCCACCGGCGGGCTGCCGCTTCCACCCGCGCTGCCCGCTGGCCGAGGCGATCTGCCAGGTCGAGGAGCCACCGCTGCGCGACGTGGGCGCAGACCATCAGGTTGCCTGTCACTTCGCCGAAAGGGCGGTCAAGCGCTTCGACCCGGCGCTGGTGTAGGCCGTGGGCGGGGGAACGTTCACCACAGAGGCACAGAGGAGACCCGGAAACGGGGGTATCGGGTCTCCTCTGTGCCTCTGTGGTGAACGTTCCCATCCCGCAGACGATAGCAGAATGAAGGAGGATCAATATGTCAGCCCAGGTTCTCGACCTCGCCGCGGTGCGCGAGGCCTACCCAATTTTGCGCGAGATGGCCTACTTCAACACCGGCACCTACGGCATCATGGCCGAGCCGGTCCTGGCGGGCTACCTCGAGAACCTCGCGCGGTTCGAGCGGCGGGGCATGGCGGCGGGCGAACCGTTGCTCCGCGACCAGATCCAGCGGTCGCGCGAGCGCATCGCGGAGCGGGTCAACGCCTCCTCCACCGAGATCGCCCTCAGCGGGAACGCCACCGACGGCGTCGCCTTCGTCACGGCGGGCCTGGAGTGGTCGCCGGGCGACGAGGTGATCATCTCCGATCAGGAACATCCGGCGATGAACTATCCGTGGTACTACACCGTCCAGCGCCACGGCATCGTCGTCAATCGCTACACCGTCCACCACGATCCGGCCGAGAGCCTGGCGGCCGTTCGCGCGCTGATCACCCCGAAGACGCGGCTGATCGGCACGAGCCACGTCACCTCGCCCTGCGGCATCCGCCTGCCGGTCAAGGAGATTTGTGCGTTGGCGCACGCGCACGGCGCGTTGGCCTTCGTCGACGGCGCCCAGTCCTTCGGGGTGATGCCGATCGACGTGCGGGCGATCGACTGCGACTTCTTCACCAGCAACGTCCACAAGTGGCTGGGTGGCCCGAAGGGGACCGGCTTCCTCTACGCGCGCCAGGAGTGGATGGAACGGCTCCATCCCGCCTACGTCGGCGCTGATTCGGCCCAAAAGTTCAGCTTCGACGCCGGCCTGGACCTCCAGCCGAACGGCAAGCGGTTCGAGTTCGGCACGCGCGGCTTCGCGGTCCACGCGAGTATTGGCCTGGCCCTCGACTGGTTCGATCAGGTTGGCTGGGACACGATTTCCGGGCGGATCCAGCAGCTCTCGAGCCGTCTCAAGCGCCAGCTCGCGGAGGTGCCCGGCGTCGAGGTGCTAACGCCGCTGGAGTGGGCGCGATCGAGCGGCCTGGTTAGCTTCCGCGTTGTCGGCCGTGACGAAACAGCGCTGCAACAACGCTTCGAGGCAGCGCGCCTGTACCCGCGGACGCTGGGCAAAGCCTCGGAGAAGATCCGCGTCTCGACCGCGCTCTTCAACGACGAGGACGAGATCGACCATCTGGTGGAATGCGTCCGCGACTTTACCGCTAGCACCATCGGGCGTCCGGCCCCGTAGGGTGGCAGCTTGTCTGCCGCCGCCCGG
>DATLRG010000161.1:0-3274 GCA_035534795.1 Chloroflexota bacterium | reverse complement strand
GCCCGAACAGCATCCACCAATGGCACCGCGAACCTCCGATCCTATCTGCTCAGACGGCGCGATCGTAAGAGCTGCCAGCCCTCGCGTAGACTGGAAACGTCGGCGGCCGATAGCCCGAGTCCGTCCCTGAGAAGCAGCGCGTCCGCCCGCTCCCGTGCCACCTCGGCCTTGCCGCGTCGCAGCATGGTATCCAGTTCGTCGGCGAGATCCTGGACCGCGTATGGAGGAAGGTCGGGCAGTGGGATGATCACCCGCTCCGCTTCAGATGGCTCCAGCTTCAGCATGCCGCCGCCCAGGCTATGTCCCTCCAGTTCGCAACTGAGCGCCGTCAGCGATGTCTGCCAGGAACCAGCCAGAGCTGGAGTAGACAGGTCGCGTCGCGGCGACAGGGGGTGCAGCCGGATGACCAGGAGTGTATTGGGCGATACCGCTTGAGCCTCGTTCGCGACAAACTTCGGGGTCGATCCACTCATGTAGGTAACGAAGGCATCCCCATCGTACACGTGAGGCACCCGATACCAGGGGTTGCGGACGGTGCATTTGTAGCGATTTGGTACCCCCACTCTGACGCCCTCGTCGAGATACACGCGCACCGAGTCCGGCAGATCCTCGGTGTTGGGCAGGTGCAACAGCAGATTGGCGCGCCCTGCTTCGTGTAACCCGCGCCAGTCCTCGAGCGTAAATCGCAGACCAGACAGGTCGCTCCCACGTCGTACGGCCGGCCGAAGGTAGGCCGACGGTAGCCCGTAGGCTGAGACTATCTTCTTACCAACGTGAAAGTAATCGTTGTCGCCCGTCACGTAGCCAATTCCGACGTCCGCCAGGTCTGCTAGCGCCGCGACCTGCGGTGATGCGCGGAGTTCGCGGTAGAGGTCACGGAGAGATTCTGGCAGGAGATACTGGGCCAGCCGCTCCTGGGTCGGCCCCGGCACGAATTTGTCAACGGCTGTTCCCGAGGGGAGACTGGCTTCCACGTTCTCGTACGTCGCGAGCGCTGACACGTCCGACAGCTGAATCATTGAGAACCGATCGAACGGCTCGCCGCGGCCAGCGGCCAGAAGAAGTACGGTGTCCTCGGAAAGCTCGGGAAAGAGCTTACGACCAAACGTCAAGATCCGAATGACGCGAAAGGATTTCTCAAGGTGTACGAGGACCGGCCTGGCATAGGTCGCGTGCAGTAGCTCCGCGGGTACCACCATCGCGAGTCGACCGCCGCGCTTGATGAATCGCACGGCATGCACCAGGAACGGCGCCCAGGAGCTGGTGAGCTCAGAGATGGCCACTCCTGCGTCACGGGCGGCGCGCAACGCCCCGCGCCTCGCTTCTCCCGTGAAGCGCTGGTACCGAATGAAGGGTGGATTGCCGACGATGCTGTCGACCGGGGGCAGATCATCGGATGCGATGTCGAAAAAGCTGGCGCGGAGTAGGCGCACGGTCCGCACGCCGGCGGCAGACTGGTTGACGAAGGCGTGACATGCAGCATCGTCGATCTCGACGCCGAAGATTTGCTGACTGGAATCGCCACCCAGGACGCCGATACGCTCTGCCGCCGCTTTCAGGAAGATCCCGCCGCCGAAGCTCGGGTCTAGCACGGTTTCCCGTCCGGTGGTGACAGCCCAGCGGAGGAGGAAGCTCGCGATCCGCTCGTCGGTGTAGTAGGCACCCAGGGCTTTCCTGGAGGAGGTCACGCGCGCTTTCGGCTCCGGGCGGCCGAGAACCGGTCCGGCCTCGGCGCGCGGTCCTGCTTCGATGACCGCCTGCACGCCGGAATCGTGGGCGGGTAATCGTAGTTGCGTCGCGGTCTCTGAATTCCGCGGTTCGACTTTGCCCGTCTGCTCGCTAGTGATTATCCCCATCTGACTCCCGACCCGTGCCGGTACCCTCATGTCGCGCTCTTCAATGCCGTCGCGAGGTCCGCTACGATGTCGCCAACGTCTTCGATCCCGACCGATAGCCGCAGCATCCCGTCGTCGATGTCCATCGCCGCCAACGTGGCGGCCGACAGGCCGCGGTGCGAGGTGGCGACGGGGTAGGAGATCGTCGTCGTGACGTCGGCCAGACTGGGGGCAAAGGCGACCAGGTCGAGGCCGTTCACGAAGCACTCGACGGCCGGGCGGCCACCCTTCAGAGAGAATGCCACCATGCCGCCGAATCCGCCCGAGAAGAGCCGCGACGCCAGCGCGTGCCCCGGATGGCTCGGAAGACCGGGATAGAGGACCCGGCCGACCGCCGGCTGCTCCGACAGGAATCGCGCGACGATCAGAGCGTTCTGGCTGTGCGCGCGGACGCGGAGCGCGAGCGTCGGCAAGCCCTGCCCGACCATCCAGGCGTCGAACGACCCGAGGCTGCTCCCGAAATGGACGACCTTGGATCGGGCCGCTTCGATCAGAGCAGCACGGCCAACCGCGATTCCCCCCATGCCGGCGCTGTGTCCGCCCAGATACTTGGCCAGCGAGTGGACGACCACGTCGGCGCCGAGATCCAGCGGACGCACCAGCACCGGGGTCGTGAACGTGTTGTCCACGACGACCGGGATGCCTCGCGCCCGCCCCAGCGCGGCAAGGCGCGGAATATCGCCCACGCGGAGCGTGGGGTTCGTCAACGTTTCGACGAGCAGCGCGCGGGTGTTGGGGCGAAGGGCTGCCTCGACCGCGGTGAGGTCGTCGGCATCGACCAGAGCCGTGTCGAGGCCCAACCGGGGCAACTCTTGCGTCAGCAGGCCGAACGTGCCGCCGTAGGCGTGGCGGTCGGCGACGACGTGATCGCCCTGGCCGGCCAGCGCCAGGACAACCGCGGTAATCGCCCCCATGCCGGAGGCAGCCGCCACGGCGGCTTCGCCGCCTTCCGCGCTGGCCACGGCACTTTCCAGGGCGGCCGTGTTCGGCGTCCCCATGCGGTAGTAGACGTGTCCAGCCGCCTGTCGATCGTAGACCGCGTCGACCTGGGCGACGGACTCGAAGGCGAAGACGGTGCTCTGGTAGAGCGGCTGGACCAGAGGCTCGGCAGCGCCGGCGCCCTGCGCCCGGCCGGCCCGCGCGAGCCTGGTTCCCAGCCGCCAGGAACGATGCGTGTGATCCATCCCTACTGGTCACCTTGCTAGAGCGTGTCTGACGAGTGACAGTTGGTGGAAGATTTGCTGCGCAAATCTTCCACCAACTGTCACTCGTCAGACACCATTATGTCCCACCGAACAAAGCACGACGCTGTTCGCGGCGATTGTAGCAGAAGGCTACATCAACGAGCAAAAGCCTCGCGGTGTTGAGTGGGCGTCGCC
>DATLRG010000160.1:0-3734 GCA_035534795.1 Chloroflexota bacterium | reverse complement strand
CTCTTTAACGCCAAGGGCCTATCCCTGGAGATCCAGGTACCGTTGGACTTGCCCGTTGTTTTCGCGGATCGTACGCGGGTGCGACAGATTCTGATCAATCTTCTGAACAATGCCGCGCGCTTTACCAGCCTCGGTGGAGTCACCGTTCGAGCGTGGGCCGAGGGCTCCGATGTGATCGTTGCCGTCGCCGATACGGGCATCGGCATCGCGGCGGAGAGCCTCTCGGTCGTCTTCGAGGAGTTCCGCCAGGTCCACGTCCTGGGCGAGCGGCGGGTCGTAGGGAGCGGGCTCGGTCTGGCAGTGAGCAAAAGCTTCGTCGAATTGCACGGGGGCTCCATGTGGGTCGAGAGTCGGCCGGGGGAAGGGAGCACTTTCTTCTTCAGCCTTCCATCGTGCGAGAGCGTGATCACCGGGTCGGGGCTGGCGCAGGATGACCGGTGGGCGAAGCCCACGCCTGGAGCGAACGCTGGCGACCGGACGCTCCTGGTGATCGATCGTGAAGGCGACGCGGCGCGACTGTTTGGGCGTCACCTGGATGGCTACCGCGTCCTCGCCGCGCGGGGTCTCGAAACCGCTCGGCGCATCGCCGCCGAGAACGTGATCCAGGCTGCCATCGCGATCGGCGCCAATGGTCCACCGGACTGGGCAACGGTCCGCCGGATCGGCGACACTTTCCCATCGGTGCCGGTGATGGTCTGCGCGCTGAGCACCCGCAAGATCACGGCGCGCGAGCTGGGCGTTGCCGACTGCCTGACCAAGCCCGTGGGGCGGGAGCAGGTCCGCCTCGCGCTGCGGCGCCTCGGACGCAACGTCCGCGACATCCTGATCGTCGACGACGACGCCGAGATGGTGCGCCTCCTGGACCGGCTGGTACGCCTGACCTCACGGCGCTACGTCGTCTGGGAAGCGCAAAGCGGCCAGGAAGCGCTCTCACTCCTGGAGACGAAGCGGCCCGATGCGGTGCTACTCGACCTGGTCATGCCCGACCTGAGTGGGGATGAGCTGCTGCGACGGATGCGGGAGCTGCCGGCGTTGCGGGACGTCCCGGTCGTCCTGGTGACCGGGCAAGGACTCACCGACGAGACGGTGACCGCCGAGTTCTTCGGGATCACGCAGCAGGGCGGCCTCTCCGTGCGCGAGCTGATGCGCTGCGTCCGCACGAGCCTGGAGGCGATCCAGCGTCCCCAGTCCGCACTGCTCCAGCACCTCGAGCAAGGAGGCGCGGCTGACGGGCTTGGGCAGGAAGTAGGTCGCCCCCATGGTCAGGGCGAGGGTGCGCTCGTGGACGACGGAGCAGACGACGATCGGCGTGTCCTGAGTAGCGCGACCGCGGCGGAGCACCTGTAAGAGGTCCCAACCGTCGCGCAACGGCATCATCAGGTCGAGGGTGATGAGACGCGGCGGCACCTCGCGCACGAGCTGCAGCGCCTGTTCGGCGGTCGTCGCCTGGATCAGGCGACAGCTGGTCGACTGAAGGTAACGTTGAAACAGGCGAAGCACGTCAGGGTTATCGTCCACGATCAGCACCGTCGGCGCCTGCGACGACGGCAGGGTCAAGCGGACGCAGGCGGGTTGACCGTCGTCCAGGTGTAGCTCCAGGCGTCCGCCTTGCAGCTCCAGGAGCCGCTGGCTCAGCGCGAGGCGGGCGCTGGCGTCCGGGTCCAGCGAGGACGTCGTCCGCCAACCCGGGGCCCGGATGCAGAGGTCCACGCCGTCCGCGACGGCGGCCACGGAGACGCCGACGCTCGCACCCGGCGTCGACTCCAGCACGCAGCTCAGCGCGCTGAGCAGGGCCTGCCGCAGCGCCGTTTGGTTCGCGACGACCGTCGGCAACGCGTCCGCGACGGCGACGTCGATCCGCAATCCCAGACGATCGGCCAGCTTCTGCACGACCGCCATGACTCCCCGCAGCGTGTCGCCGACGTCGATCGGCTCGCCCGGCGGAACGGCGCCGATGCGCCGCAGCTCGACCTCGAGCGACGCGTCGTCGTCACCCGACGATCGGTCGGCCGCCAGTTCCTCCGGCGCCACCAACCGCGCCGCTCCCGGGTCGATCTGACAGTAGCGCGCCCAGAGGAAGTCGCCGAGCTCCTCGATGGCCTGATGCTGATCGCGGCGCGCCTGGCGGTCGCTGATCCCTTGTTCTCGGGCGATCTCTTCGAAGCTCTTGCCTTCCAGGTAGAGCTGAAACAGCGAGCGGTAGCGGCGCCAGGCCGGCGAATCGTACGCGGTGGTATGCGAGGGGCGAAGCTGCTGCATCACCTGCAACAGCATCTGCTTGAGGGCCGCGCCACGGCCGGCGACCGGCACCTCCGGCAGGAGCAGCCCGGCCAGGGGGTGAATCTGGAGCAGCGACTCCTGATAGAGCTTCTCCAGGGCATCACGCGCGTGCGCGAGCAGGATCTGTCGGTCCACCTTGGCCCCATTCCTACGACCACCACGGCGGCGCGGTACTCTGAGGGTATCCTATCTAGATCGGGTTTGTCAAAATCGGCGGCCCTGGCGGGCGCAGGGAGCGGCCTCACCCCAGTGATCCGCGGCGTCGCCGCGTGCTATAGTCTGTGCCGGATCCAGCACGCCACGGGAGGAGAAAGTGAGTTCCGCCACTCCACGGATCACCGAGATTCGCACCATCGGGCTGGTGCGAAATCGCACGCGCGCGCTGAGCAGCAATACCGACACGCTCGTCGAGGTCCACACCGACGTCGGTCTGGTCGGTCGAGGAAGCTGTTACACGACGAAAGGCCTGGTCGATGCGGCGCTGAAACTCCTGGAGCCGCTCTTCCTCGGGGAGATCGCGATCGAGCCCGAGCGCGTCGCGGAGAAGCTGCATCAGTCGACCTACTGGACCGGCCGGGGTGGCAGCGTCACCCACGCGATCAGCGGCATCGACATCGCGCTCTGGGACCTTCTGGGGCAGCATACCGCGCAATCGATCGGACGCTTGATGGGAGGTCGCTACCGAGAGAAGATCACGCCGTACGCATCGCTCATCTTTGCCGAGCCAGAGAAGCTCCGAGAGGTCCTGGCTGCGGCGATGGAACGTGGCTTCCGGGCTTTCAAGTTGGGTTGGGGACCATTTGGGCGTATGAGCGACGCCAACGACGAGCTCCTGGTGAAGACCGCGCGGGAGACGGTTGGCGACAGTTGCGCGCTGATGGTGGACCCGGGCGCTTCCCAACAGTTCTGGCCGCATGGCCTGAAGTGGGCGACGCGGACGGCCGACATGCTCGCACACTACGGGATCGTCTGGTTGGAAGAGGCGCTGGCGCCGGACGCGCTCGAAGACTACCGCCAGCTGCGCCGAGCGTCGTCGATCTTCATCAGCGCCGGCGAGGTCCTGACCAGGCGCCAGAGTTTCCGCCCCTGGCTCGAGACCGGCGCGGTCGACATCGTGCAGCCCGACGTGACCAAGGTCGGTGGCTTATCCGAGGCGCGACGTATCGGCTGGATGGCCTACGACCACA
The DNA here is from genome assembly GCA_035534795.1 of Chloroflexota bacterium. Taxonomy (GTDB): domain Bacteria; phylum Chloroflexota; class UBA6077; order FW602-bin22; family CADDYW01; genus JAJPKB01. The sequence continues at coordinate 267 of DATLRG010000160.1, read as the reverse complement.
ACGTCCTGCTCGTCCCCCACGGGTTCAACACGGGCGTCGGCCTCGCGGCAGATCTGCAACTGGTGTCCGCGCTGCCCAACGCGCGCTGGGTGGAGTACATCACGCCCTCCCCGCTGATCGAGGACATCCTGGCCACTCCGTTCGTGCTCGACGAGGACGGGCTGCTCGCGATTCCCGACGGCCCCGGACTGGGTATCGAACTCAACCCGGAGGGAATCGCTGCCCTGGAGATCTAAGCGCGATCCAGGGTGGGACGTGCAGGGAGGT
>DATLRG010000159.1:0-7663 GCA_035534795.1 Chloroflexota bacterium | reverse complement strand
GAAGAGCGGCAGTCAGCGACGAGGGGTGACGAGGGTGGTGGCTGGAAAGGGTGGACTCGGTCGCGGCTTGGGATCGCTGATTCCGGCCAGCGACGACGGCGTCGGCGAGATTTCGATCGCGCAGATCCAGCCAAACCCGCGCCAACCGCGCCACCTGGTCGACGCGGCGGAGGTGGCCGAGCTGGCGGCGTCGATTCGAGACCACGGCGTGCTTCAACCAATCGTCGTCACCCGCGCTGAGGACACCGAGGGGTACGTCTTGATCGCGGGGGAGCGCCGTTGGCTGGCGGCAAAACTGGCGGGACTGGACCGTATTCCAGCGGTGGTCAAGGACGTGACCCCGCAGGGAATGCTCGAGCTGGCGCTGGTGGAGAATATCCAACGAGCCGACCTGAACCCTCTGGAAGAGGCCGCGGCGTTTCAGCAGCTCATGGCGGAGTTTGGTCTGACTCAGGAACAGGTCGCTCGGCGTGTCGGGCGAAGCCGCCCGACGATCGCGAACAGTGTACGCTTACTGGGACTGCCGGACGTGGTGCAGCACGCGTTGGCGCGCGGTGAGATCAGCGAGGGGCACGCTCGGGCGCTGCTCGGCGCCACGGAGCCTTCGGATCTCCGCGACCTCTTCCGTCAGGTCGTCGACGGAGAACTGTCGGTTCGCCAGACCGAGGAGCTGGTCCGTCGGCGGCGGCAGGTGGTACCGACGCCAATCGTACGGGAGGAGCCGCCGGTGGACTTTGAAGCGCGCCAGATCGAGCAGCTTTTCCGCGACGCGCTCGGCACGCGGGTCGAGGTCATTCGGCGCGGGACTGGGGGCCGTTTGATCATCCACTTTTACAATGACGAGCAGCTGCAAGGGCTATACGAGGCGGTGACGCGGTCGTAGGCGGGAACTCAGCGTGTTTCACGTGAAACGGCAGGGCTGGCGCTGCTTGATTGCAGCTTTCATGGCGACCAGCCTCCTCCTCGGCAGTTTGAACGTGCCCACGGTCGCGTTTGGTACGTCACCACCACCCAATCGCCCTCAGCAAAACTTCGTGCCCGGCGTCCTCCTGGCGCGGCCAGAGCCCGGCGTCGCCACCACGCGCATCGCCACTCTCATCGGAGCGCGTGAAGGTCCTCCCGTGGCGCCAGGACTGGGAGTCCAGAAGTTCGAAGTCCAACCGGGCCACGAGCAAACCTCGGTGGAGCGCCTTCGGCGGAGCGGATTGGTCGCAGGCGCCTCCCTCGATTACATCCGGCACGTCGCGGTCGTCCCGGACGATCCAGACTACCCGGACCAGTGGGACCTCCCGAAAATCGACGCACCGGGGGCGTGGCAAACCACGCTGGGCTCGTCGAGCACGACCGTCGCCGTGATCGACTCCGGCTACGACTTCGGCCATCCCGACCGACCGACGCACCTGATCGCCGGCCCAACCTACACGAGCACTGCCGCCGCCGATGGCTGCCCGCCCGAAGGGATCGACGGTCCCCAGGATGATCTGGGACACGGCACGCACGTCGCTGGCACTATCGCAGCCGGCTTCGACAATGGCATTGGCGTCGCCGGGCTGGCGCCGAATGTGAGCGTCCTGATCGTCAAGGCCGCCGACTGCACCGGCAACCTGGCGGATAGCGACGTGGTGGCGGCGATCGAGTACGCCGCCGACCACGGCGCCAGCGTCATCAACATGAGCTTCGGCGGACCAGAGCAGGACGACATTCTCGATCAGGCGGTTGAGGACGCCTGGAGCAAAGGCGTCGTGCTGGTCGCCGCGGCCGGCAACCAGAGCTCGAGCGCGCCGTTCTATCCAGCGTGGTCTCCGGACGTGATGGCCGTTTCCGCGACGGACCAGAACGACTCGCCGGCCTGGTTCTCAAACTACGGACCCGACATCGCGGTCGCCGCGCCGGGCGTGAACATTCTGAGCACGGTCCCGTCGTTCGACAATGCGACCGGCTACGCAGCCGAGAGCGGTACCTCCATGGCCGCGCCCCACGTTTCGGCGACCGCCGCGCTCGTGCTGTCGGCGGCTCCCGGACTGACGAACGTGCAGGTCGTCCAGGCCATCGAGAGAGGAGCCGTTTCGCTGGGGCCAGGCTGTCCCAATCCGTACTATGGCTACGGACGGGTCGATGTCGCCGCTGCTCTGGCGATGGCCCAGGCGATGGTCCCGAGCGGAAGCCTGGCGCCCCAAAGCCTCGCCAATCGGGTCTTTCTGCCTTTCGTCACGAACGGGGCTTGCAGTCTGCCCTGATTGTTGCACCGATTCACACAATCGTACAATTGTGTTTGAACACATCTATATGCTATCTTCCAGTCGGCTGACGCCAGGGACGCGCCGGCGCCGCCGGGGCAACGACGTTCCCCTGCACCATCCTGCCCCTGATCGTCGCGTACTTTGGCCCCGGGTGCGTCACCGTCCGCCTCGACAACCCTTCGACGCTACCGTCGAGGTTGGCGCCGACTCTCTCGATACCGTATACTTGCTTCCGAACGCTCCGACGAAGGGACCTGTCGATGGACCCAAAGGATATTCAGGCGATTGCCGAGCAGACGACGGTGATCCGCGCGCCGGTCCAGCCGCTGGCGACGTTCGGCATCACCACGGTCACCTATCACCTGGTGACCGCACCAGCGCTGACCGAGGACAACGCCCGGACCGAGGAAGCTGTCATCCGCACCGGTGTCATCACCGCGAACCGCCCTCAGTTGGTGACGCCCTCCTACTTGATCAACCTGTTCGACGGGTTCGAGCACGGCGAAGAGTTTGCCCGGTACCTGCTCTCCTCCTACGGCGCGAACGCACCGGGGCTTCTCTACACCTATAAGAACGATCTCCAGGACACGAACGTCGTCTCTGATCCCCCGGACACCGTCGCGCACCGCCTGGCCGATCAGCTCAACCGCGAGGGCCAGGTCCACGCGGCCGTGATCCGTGGCGTCGATCACTACTGGGACGTCTCTCTGATGAAGTTCATTCACGACCTGACCGTCGGCTCGTTGGGTCAGACGATTGGAGACCTCGGACGTCGTGGACTGCTTGGCGTCGACCGTGGAGTGCCGCGAGCGGCGCGCGCCCACATCGAGGAACTGTTTGCCGGTGTCGCGGCGGGCGAGATCGAACCACTCCAATTGAAGACCGAGCTCGACCGCTGGGACCTCTTCGACGAATACGAAGATCGCTTCCTCGGCATGTTTCGACGACAGGTGTAGAGCGCGCCTGCACCCGCTCACGCCGCGATCATCAGCCTTTCAGGCCAGCTTTTCCAGTGCCTCGGCCAGCAGCACCAACGCGGCGATCGCAAACGCTTGCTTGTTCTGCGCGCGCAGGTCGGAACCCGTGGTGACGCCGACCGTTCGGCTGAACCCGCCCGGTCCGACGACCGCGACGTGCCCAAGACCAGCCGGCTTGCTCGATCGGCGACCGCCCCGTGGACCGGCGATGCCGGTCTCGCCAATGCCCCAGGCCGTGTCGAAGAGCCGACGCGCTCCGTCGGCGAGCGCCGCCGCCAGTTCGCCGCTCACCGCGCCGAACTGGGCCAGCGTCTCGGCCGCGATGCCGACGGCTCGCTGCTTGCTGGAGTTCGCGTACGGCAGGATACCCCCGGCAAACCAGGCCGAGCTCCCCGGCCGATCGGTCAACAAATCACAAATGCGCCCCCCCGCTGCCGACTCCGCGACTGCCAGGTTCTCGTTCCGTGCGATCAACCTACTCGCGATCCGCGCCACCAGGTCCTCTGCCGAGACCGAGGACGCGGACTCGGGAATCGGCGCCTCCGCCGTGACGGAAACCCGTTCACTCTCCGCGCCCCCGTCCTGGCGATCCCTCGTCGTGGGTCCCGAGTCCGCACCTCCCGCCCCCTTCTCCGTCACCACCGCGTGGAGGAGGTCCGCCGGGACGCGGTCGAACCCGGGCGGCGTCACGACGGCGTCGAGCGCCGTCCAGCGGTCGAACTTCGCCGATTCGCACACAACGTCGACCGGCCGCTGGGCCTGGCGCGCGGCCTCGGCGAGCCGCAGACTGGGCACGCCGTTCACGATCGAGCCGTCGATCAGGACGCGGTCAGCACCCAGCCAGATCAGCGTGGCCGCGGACACGTGCCGCGCCATCAAATCATCCGCGACCACCTCGACGTCGATCCCCTCGCGTCGCAGCGCGTTGGCGAGAGCATGGCCGTGGGAATGGCCCGCCGGATCGGTCGACTCGGCGGCGAGCACACGCTGAAGCCGTCCCGCCCGCTGGGCCAGCCGGCAAGCCTCCAGGACCGTCCCGCTGAAGCTCGCGGTGAAGATCACGCTCCCCGCTGCCAGGCGTGCCACCGCGTTCTCGGCCGCCACCCGAGTCGCGCGTTCAGACTCCGCGACGAGCGACGCAACGAGCGTTCCGATGACCGATCGCAGCTCGCCGGCCTGCCGGCTATTCTCCGCCGCGGCGCTGAGATCCCGAACGAGCCACTCCAGCCAGAAGCGGACCGGCGCCATACCCGGGCGAGCCCGGCTCAACGCTTCGGCGCAGTCGCGCACCTCGCCCAGCAGCTCGGCCGGTGTGGCGGCTCGCGAGCGCTCCGCGCACTGCCCGACGACGCGGAGCGCCGCCCGGGCAATCCAGGAGGCGCCGTGTTCGCGATCGTTCGCGATGCGTGCGATCAAGTCACTCACCCCACGCGCGGCCGTGGACTCTTCACCCATTACTCATCCCTTGCCGGCGCCACCCGCGCCCAGGTCTCGGCCAGATTCGGCACGCTCGCGAAGCCGGCGAGTTCGGCTGGATCGATCCAGCGCTGCTCGACGTGCTCCCAATCGAGGTGAATCCGCGCGGGATGCAGCACGACGAACCGAAAGGGGTGAACGAGCCACTGATCGCCGCCCGACGCGTCGTCCACGGCCAGCGGGGCGCCGGTCGCCACCAGCGTCAGGTCGTCGTCGGTCAGGCCCGTCTCCTCCTGAATCTCGATGCGCGCCTGCTGCTCCGGCGTGCGTCCTTCCTCGATCGACCCGCTCACGCCAGCCCACCGACCCGGGTACGAACGCACCCGATCGCTGCGCCGGAGCAAGAGAATCTTATCGTCAAAATCGAGAAAGGACGTGACGACTGAGCGCCGCCTCATATCACACAAAGTCTTCCGCTCACACAAAGTCTTCCGCGAAGTACTTCGCCGAGAGGCGTTCGCCAGTCCCCTGCTCCAGGGTCGTGTCCCACTGGGCACGGGCGCCCCGACGGAACAGCTCCTGGATGAGGAACTGGCCCGCTGCCGGCGTGTTGATCAGCCGTCCATAGCGCCGGACAATGGCGCGGTTGAGCTGCGACGCCATCAGCTCACCCAGCATGTAGTTCTGGTAATACACCGGGTAGAGCGCCAGGTGAATCTTCGCGGCCCAATCGGGCTGGTCGCGCCCCTCCGGCCGCGGCACCATCTGGTAGCGCTCGACGAGGTCCCACCAGAGGGTGTTCAGATCGCGATCCGGGTCCTGATACAGCGCGCGTTCGAAGTTGACGACCACCAGCACCCAGCGGACGAAGATGAGCATGCCCAGCCGTTGGCGCGCGCGCACCAGCGGCGCGATCGCGGCGACCTCGTCCGGCGGCGCGCCCGCGAGCTCGACCAGCCACTCTTCGTTCAGTGCGAAGCGGCCCATCAGCATTGCGATTGCCTCGGTCGAAAGGGTGTGGGCGGGCCGGCGGAGCAGGTATGGCAGCGCGGGATCGAGATACTTGTCGTACACGCCGTGCCCGAGTTCGTGCAGCAACGTCTCCATCCAGCGCTCATCGGACTCCAGGCTGCACATCACCCGCACGTCGCCCCGCCGGTCGATGTCCGTGCAGAAAGCGTGCTGGTACTTGTTCGGCCGGGCGTACAGATCGCTCCGGGCCAGGATGTCGCGGACGTCCATGCCCAGGCCGTCGTAGTGGCAAATTGCGATCTCTTCGAGCTTGCGACCGTCGAAGAACCGATCGACGTTCGCCGCGCCGACGCGTGGCGCGCGCTGAAAGAACGGGTCGTGGTAGTGCCAGGGGCGCAGCTCTGCTGGCCGAATCTGGCAGCGCTCGGCCAGGTCCCGATCGAGCTCGCCTTTGGCCTGACGGAACGGCTCGTCGGTGAGCAGCGCCAGCTCGTCCAGTGTCGCGAACAGGCGGCCCTCGTCGATCTCGTTGAGCTCGAGATTCTTCGCGAAGTGATCGGCGAAGCCGCCGTGCCGGGCCGCCGCGTTGCGCAGACGGGCGAGCTCGATCACGGTCGGCGCAACCCGCGGACCGATCTGCTTTGACGCCTCCCAGGCCGCCTTCAGTCGACGCGAGTCGGTCTCCGCCATGAGCACCGTCGCCAGCTCGTTGTCCGAGCGCGACGTTCCCTCGAACGTTCTGCGGAAGGTGTTGAAGGTCGACTCCGCTTCCTTTTGCAACTGGGTGATGTGGTCGATCGTCGCCAGGTCCTGCTGCCCCTTGGCAAACGAGTCATGCAGCAGTTGGATCTGGCGCGCCAGTCGCGGATCGCCCAAGCCACCGGCCCGCTGCCAGTCGCGTACTTTCTCGAAACGGGCCGGATCGGCGTAGATGCGCATGACCCGCGCCCGCAACTGGGCCAGCCGCTCGTCGTGCTCCGGTTGGCCGGTCGCCGCCGATTCCCACTCCTCGATCGCTTCGGCGCGCAACAGCGGCTCGACCTCGGCCACGTGCGCGTCGACAAAACTCTCCGGCGTTTCCATAAGCTCCTTCAGGTGGAGGATGGTGTCTTGAGGCTAGCCGTTCGGGCCAGCCTCAAGACACCATCCTCCGGTTAATGATCCGTGGGACGGCGTTGCAAAATTTCGAGCGCGTGCGGCAAAACCTCCAGAATCGCCCCGAGCGACTCGCTGACACCCTTGGGGCTTCCCGGCAGGTTGACGATCAGCGTCTGGCCGCGCACGCCGGCCACGGCGCGCGAGAGCATCGCGCGCGCCGTGTGCTTCAGCCCTTCCAGCCGCATCGCTTCTGCCAGACCCGGCACCTCGCGCTCGACGACGGCCCGGGTCGCGTCCGGCGTCACGTCGTTCGGTGAGAGGCCGGTGCCGCCGGTCGTCAGGATCAGATCGAGCCGCAGGTCGTCGCACCACGCGCGCAGCGCCTGCTCGATCGTGGCGCGGTCGTCGGTCACGACCCGGTAGGCCTCGACGCAGGCGTCGAGGCCGGCGATGAGTTCGCGGATGGCCTGGCCGCTGCTGTCCTCGCGCTCGCCCCGCGCCCCGAGCGTGCTGGCCGTCAAAATGCCGGTGCGGATCACCGATTTCCCCCTCCTGGTGGTGAAATCATGATAGCACACGGAGGGAGTGGGCTTGCCCAGATGGGTCATCAGCAGTTTCAGAACCTATTGACACCGACTGATCCGACTTGATATACCTGTGGCGTAGAACTGTCGACAGTGTGCGCGACGAGAGTGCTGGTGGTTGGTGGCTCTATTGGCCGATGACGCGATGGTCCACGCCGACGACGCGCGAAGTCTGGGCACGCCGGTCCCCGACCTGACGCTGAATCGCGCCCTCTCCCAGGACGTGGAGGAGTACGTGATGGACCTGATCCGCAACGGGGAGGTCCGGCCTGGCGATCGGGTCAACGAGGCGGAGGTCGCGCGTCGCCTCCAGATTAGCCGAACACCCGTCCGCGAGGCATTCACGCGGCTGATCAAAGACGGCGTCCTCGAGCAC
>DATLRG010000158.1:0-3483 GCA_035534795.1 Chloroflexota bacterium | reverse complement strand
CACGACTATCTCCCCGGCTGGCGCACTGGTCCGCGTGAGCTGGTCCGCTCACTTTGTGATGCACGCAAGACGTCAAGTATACACTATATATTATGTGTATGCCAGGCGGGTACACCAGAAACGTCGTCCCCGTCAAGAGTGCTCACCGTCATCCTGCCCGAGATTCCCGCCTCACCGCCGACGCCGTCGCCGCGCGGCGTTCGGAGGCACACCGCGCGGGCGATTGGTGTCGCGCTTTTCCGCCGATGGGCGCGGCGGCGGTGGGGCTGGATTCCACGGCTTGAAGGGCACCACGATGAGATCGTCCAGTTCATCCGGACCGCCTCGCTGCCCCCGTTTCCTGCTCGCTTCGAGGTCGACGAGGCCGACGATGCCCCGTTGCGCGCCAACATTCCAATGCGGTAGCGTGTTCTCCAGGTAGCGGTCCACGTCGCGCGGATTGATCTCGACCGTCAGACATTGCGTGCAGAACCAGCCGAAGTCGCTGCCAAGGCAAAAGCGATCTGCCAGCACGCCGTCATTGAACGTCGCGACCAGATAGAACTGGTACGACTGCACCAGTTCTTTGCCGCAGCGCGGACACGGTCCTGGCGCTCCCACGAACTCGCGGTAGATGCAGACGCGCTTCTTGGTCACGTCGATCTCGGGGTGGTAGGATTCTCGCTCACGCTCGCTGGATTCCTCGGGCAGCGGTCGCGGCCCTGGTAGTACACGCCTCTTCCCGAAGATCGGCAGGCCCACGATAGAACTCCTTCCTCGGCGGCAATGTTGGAATGGGCTAGTGTTTCGTCACGCTGTGCTGACGCACTCATTATCTTGCCCCTTGTGGCCGCGGAAGGCAAGTGCAGCTCGTTCTGGTGGTGGGTGCAGCGTGACATGAGGGAGTCGCTGGGTGGAAAAGTTGCCCGTGGGCAACTTTTCCACCTGGCGACTCCCTCGTGCCACGCTGCACCCACTGATGAACGCCCAGCCACGGATTGCACCGGCGCGACGAGGTGCTATACTCACCTACCATGAACCACACCGAACGCACCACGCAAGATGTAAAACGCAAGACAGACCAGAACACTGACCAGATCGCGCTTCTGCGCTCGCTGCGTGCTGTCCGCCGGTATGCCGGGAAGGACGTGCCGCCGGCGGTGATCCAGGACATCCTGGAAGTTGGCCGCTGGACTGGCAGCGCGAAAAACACCCAGCCGTGGGAGCTGCTAGTCGTCCGCGATCGCGAGGCATTGAAGGAGCTTTCCGCGCTGGGCCGCTTCGCGGATCACCTCGCCGGGGCGGCGTTCGCCATCGCGCTGATCATGGCCACACCGGGGAATGGCTTCGATGCCGGCCGCCTCGCCGAGCGTCTGATGCTCGCCGCCGCGGCCCACGGCGTCGGCTCGTGCATCGGGTCGATTTTTCCGGTGGCTCACGAGGCCCGCGCGAAGGCGCTGCTCGGCGTGCCGGCCGACCGCGAGCTCCACACGACCATCGCGTTCGGCTACCCGGCCGACGAGTTCGCGGGCCGCATCCAGACGACGCCGGGCGTCAAATCGGTCCTCCCGATGATCGGTCGCCGACCGTTGTCGGAGGTGGCGCACGACGGGCAGTACGGGCACGGCTGGGGCGGAGGATCTTCGTGACTGAAAGTTTGCCGGTTCGCCCGCCGGTCGTCGTCCACCACATGGCGGCGCTGGATGGCCAGCACGCCCCGAACACGCTCGAGGCGGTGGGCGCGTGCCTGGAGGCCGGGGCCCGCGTCGTGGAAGTCGACGTCGCCGCCCTGGCCGACGACGACTATCTGCTGGTCCACGATCTACGGCTGGAATCCGAGACGACCGGCCACGGCCCGGTCGGCGCGTGCTCGGCGGCCGCGGCGCGTGGCCTCTCCTTCGTCCGATCGGGCGGCCGGACAGACTTTCACGTGCCGCTGCTCGGCGAGGTCGTCGCGACGTTTCTGGGCCGGCCGGGACCCAGTCGGCTCCAGCTCGACTTCAAGAACGGGCAGCCATTTCCCACCGACGAGCCCCTGGAACGGCTGGTGAAGCTGATCGAGCCGCTCGGGCGCCGCGTGCTGGTCAGCAGCGATGCCGACTGGCAGCTCCGCCGCCTGCGCGCCCTGGCCCCCTGGCTCGATCTGGGCCTCGACGTCCACTTCTACCTCGACTGGCGCGCACCCGGTCAGCCGGTCGATCCGCGCACCTACCCGCGCCAGCTCGGCGCCTACGGCTATTGGGACGATCACCCCGTGGCCAACCAGCGCCACACCACGCCCGCGAGATACCTGGCCGACCGTTGCGGCATGCTGCTGGGACTGGTGCCCGACGTCAGCACCTTCTACGTCAGCCACGCGCTCCTGGCCCAATCGCTCGACGACGGGTTCAACTGGGCCACAGCTCTGCACGAACGACAGATCAAGCTCGACGCCTGGACTCTCGACGTCGACGATCCCATCGCCCTGGCGAACGCGCAACGCCTGCTCGTCGCCGGCGTGGACCAGTTCACGACGAACACTCCGCTGGCCCTGGCCGCGGCACTCCCGCACTCATCGCGCGGTATGGGGAATGGGCTTGAGGAAATTGGCCCCTGGCCAATTTCCTCAAGCCCATTCCCCCGTACCGCGCCGCGGTTCAGACGTCACCCGGCGCCGGACAGGCGCGAAGCACCCTGGACAAACGATAGCACGGGCTGGTCGATTCACGTCGCTGGCCTGAGCATTGCCAGATCGAAAGACGTCGCGAAAGGATTGAGGAAGCGCACGCCCTCCAGCAAGCTTCCGTCGTTGAAATCCTCGCTTAGAATGTTGGGAATGCCGTTCAGCTTCGCGGTCGACCAAATCAGAGCATCCCAGAAGGAGATGCTGTATCGCTGGACAGCCCGAACAGCTTCCAGGACCACGATTGGCGTGACATCGTGGATGGGCCACGCGCGGGCATAGCGGACGAGGCTGCGTTCGGCTTCGGCCGGCGCGAGCGGGGGCTGAATCTTTCGGGTAACGGTCACGAAGAACTCACCCATGATCTGCGTACTGAGGGCGCCCGTGCGGCGAGCGCCCAGCTCAGCCAATACGACGATGGCGCGATTCTGCTTGACGGGGTCCGCCGGATCGTAGGCATAGACCAGGACATTCGTGTCAGCGAGAAAGTCTGCCAAGGCGTTCCTCATACAGATCGTCCCGCGACCAACTCCGAGGATGCCGGGCGGAGACAAGGCTGGCCCGCTCACGCATGAACGAGAGCTCCTCTTCCCATGCCCTCGGATCCCACGGAATGCCGACTGGGATGCGGGCCAGCTGGTCGATACTGCGCCGGATGAGTTCTGACTCCGTGAGTCCCAGCTCATCGGCGCGGCGCTTCAGGAAATGCTCCTGCTCAGACTCGATGTAGACCTGCTTCCGTACCATTCGCATTGGATGCCCCTCGGGTATGTACATCGTACGCTACATCATAGCACGAGCTTCAGACTTTTCCAGCGGTATGGGGGAATGGGCTTGAGGAA
>DATLRG010000157.1:0-2037 GCA_035534795.1 Chloroflexota bacterium | reverse complement strand
GAGATTTGCGCAGCAAATCTCCCGCCTCCTGACCCTTCCCACACACCCTCTCAGCTTTCCCCGTGTTGTCGACCGGGTCCCCTGCCGACCAGCACTTTGTAGCGGTTGTCGGCGAAGATCGTCTCGACGGTCGTGAAGGCTGTTCGCAGCTCCGTTTCGTACGGCAGAAAGCGATTGGCGATGACGTAGAGGCGCCCGGCTGGGCGCAGCACGCGGGCGGCTTCCAGGATGAACTGAGCGGCCACGTCGTGATCCGTCGCTTTCGCGAGATGAAACGGTGGATTGGTCACGACGACGTCGAAGCGGACGTCGCGCACCGCCGACGTCACGTCGCTCGGCAGCACGGTGCAATTGGCGGCGCCGTTGATCTGCGCGGTCTGGGACGCCGCGTCGACCGCGTCAACCTCGGCGTCGACCATGAAGACCTTGCCGCTGCCCGTTAGCCGCGCGGCGACGACGCCGACGACGCCGGTCCCACAGCCAAGGTCCAGCACCTGTTCGCCCGGCCTGATTTCCATCGCGTCGATCAGGAGCCGTGTCCCGGCGTCGAGCTTCTCCCAGGAGAACACGCCCGGCCGCGAGCAGACGACGTAGGACCCACCGCGGAGCGCGCCGGCGTACTGATGAAACCGCCGATGGTCGAGCAAAGGACCCGAGAGCGCGGGGACGAAGCTCGATTTCTCGGCTACTCCCACGCGGCACCCTTTCCGGTACTGGAGCACGCCAACGTTTCCGAACAGCGACTGCACCTGGGCGAGCGCCGCCTGGATGCCTTCGTCGTTAGCGCCGGCCAGGTAGAAGCGCCCTCCCGGCTCGAGGGCCAGGAAACCATCCCAGATGAGCTGGAGCGTGGCCTGCCGGCCTTTCGGGAGCCGCACCGCGACGACCTGGGTCGGGGGCAGCTCCGGCAGGTGGCCGATCCCAGAGCTCAGGTGTGCTGTCGCGTTGGCCACGCGGTTGACCGCCAGCGTCCGGCGCGCGGCCTCGACCTCGACGACGTTCGCATCGGCGAGCACGACGCGCCCATCGGTCGCCAGTCCTGCCGCCACTGGCCCGACCGGGCTGGCTCCGCAGTTGAAGATGAGGACCGAGTCGGTAGGCCGCGCCGCGATCGCCTCGGCCAGCAGCGTCGAGGCGACGTCCGGGGTGCGGTGGCTGCGAACGCCGGGCTTGGAACACACGGTAACGCGGCGGTCGCGTAGCGACACGCCGGTGGTCTGCCAGGTAAAGTATGACTCGGCTATCGGTGCAGCCTCCGCGACTGTACCCCGTCGCGCTCGCGTCGTCACGTTCCGCGGTGACCTCACCACATGCTACCATACGGCTCCGGCGATCTGGCGAAGCCGTTCGACGCGAGCTACTCCTACTGAGCAAAGCGCAAAACGCAAAACGCAAACGAAGGCCATCTGACCGCACCGGGGCGCTCCTCGGCCCCCGTTTTTGCGCGTTGCGTTTTGCGCGGCGATCCGTAAGAAATTATCTCAACACAGGTACGTGGGTGCCCTCAGGGCACCCACGTACCTGTGTTGAGATAATTTCTACGTCCCCTTGAAGCCGATCCGCTCACACTGCGGCGGCACCGGCTTGCCGGCCGGCGATGAGGTCAAGCAGTCCTGGAGCATCGCCCACTCGCTCTGGCTGATCGGAATCCAACCGCCGATCTTGACAAGCAGGTCCGGCGTGATGCCCAAGGCGTGGGGGAGCCGATCCAGCGCGCGCGGGTCGGTGACCTTGCGCTGATTTTCAAGACAGTTGACGAAGTCGAGGGAAACGTTTGCCTTCTGCGCGAGCTGCTCCGAGGTCAGGCGGTGACCGTACTTGCGCTCTTCCAATCGGAAGATCGTGTCATTGGTCTGGTGCTCGGTGAGGCAGAACGTCCGCGGTGCGGGCTGTGACATTGAAGCCTCCTCCGTGGGGTCTGGGGGCTGGGTTTTGGGATACTCGCACCCACCGTGCCAGCCCACATGGGCACGGAATCTGCTGTAATGATTCGCCACGTTCAGTCCTTCCAGGGGTGGTGTGCGCGGGGTATGGGGG
>DATLRG010000156.1:0-4012 GCA_035534795.1 Chloroflexota bacterium | reverse complement strand
CGAAGAGCGCGGGTTGGAAGTGCTGCTGCTGTTGGTTCCGATTGCCTTTGTTCTGCGCCGCCCTTCGCTGTGGGATGTGTGCCTGACGGTGGTCGTCACCGTGGCGGCGCTCACAGCTGTGCGACATGCGGCCTTGTTCGTCGCGGCTGAGACGCCGTTGATCATATGGTCCCTTTCATCCGGTTGGGAGAGAGCGTCGCCTGCGCGTCGCGTCGCAGCGTGGATGGGGCCGAAGTCGAAAGCCCTGCTCCGCGGCTCTGCAGCCTTGCTCATCGTTGCCGCCCTGGGGACAGCGCTCTTTGTCCGCTCGACTCTGGCCGATCAAACGGCAGCGACGGCGGCCAACTTTCCAGTAGGCGCCTCTGATTGGCTCGCGGCGCACCCGAATGTCGGAACGCGCATGTTTAACCAATACGCGTGGGGCGGCTATCTGATCTACCGCTTCTACCCAGAGGCCAACCGACGGGTCTTCTCCTTCGGAGAAGCCACGCTGCTCGGAAGAGGGCTCATGCAGCAGATGAGCGACGTCGAGACCGGGCAGCCCGATTGGCAGCGGACTCTCGCCCGATACGGCGTCGACTATGTGATCGACGTTCCCAGTGCTCCGGAGGTTGACGCTTTGTCAGTCGATCCCGCGTGGACGAAGGTCTATGACGACGGGCTCGCAGTGATCGTTGTAAAGAAGTCGGCGCTCGCTGGAGCAGCAACCAGTGGATGAGTACGGCGGACGCTGTTCGGGGCGGTCGAGTTGCTCCGAGCGTCACCAACTGGTGGTGTTCGAGCATCCACTGCCCGGTCGCCAGGTGCCAGAAAGTGTCTGGATCGCCGCCTCTGCGAACGATCACGCAGAGAACCACGCGATGGCGCCGACTCCCAAGAGGTGGCCCGGGGTGAGGCGCCGCATCGGGCTGGTACGTGCGGCAGACATCGGGAGAACCATGGTCGAGAGGCAAATGCGGTAACGCATCGCTGAGGTGACGGTGATGTCGGAGGGCTACGCGACCAGTCGTCTCTCCGGGGTTCGTACGCAACGTGGGTCGTCGCGACTGAGCACGTGCTGCATCGACGACGAAGCGCAGGTCTTCGCGGTCGCCGATACGGGCTCAGATGGATCGCACTCCGGCGACCGTCGCCCCAACTCCTGCGCTGCATCTCGCCGCACGCCGACCGACACGGCGCGCACCCAAGAGTGTGCCGCAAACCCTGCTCGATGCTCAAGAAAACACGAGACTCCATCTCTTGGCTGCCATGATCGCCGCTTACCCGCCGGGCGGGGTTGGCCTGGGGGACGGGGACGGGGACGGGGACGGGGACGGGGACGGAGGTGGCCGTTGCGGCGCAGGTCGGGAAGGTCCGGCGTATGTGCAGGTCTGAGTTGGAAGCGGCGCCGGACCGTAGTAGGTGCAGTTGGTCGAGACGCCGGGCTCGGTGCCGGGGAGGTAGAAGTCGGCGTTGTCGCCGGAGCCGGTCGCGATGATATCGGGGGGTCGCGCGTACCACGTGTCGGGCACGCCCCGGAGCGCCGCGGACATGTAGATGTGCCAGATCGGCGACGCGCCGCTGTACCCGGACACCACGCCGTCGAGGTGGCCGCAGTCACCATTGATCGGGGCCAAGCCGTAGTGGCGAAGGTCGGATGGGCTGAACGGATAGGTGGCGTCGACCTCGCCAGCCTCGATGACGTTGCCCCTCCTGATCTGCGTCTCCATGTAGGCGGCGTCCTTGGGCTGCAGGCAACTCCGCGTCCCACTGCCCACCCAGACCGCGGTCACCAGGGTCGGTGTCCAGCCGACCGTGAGGTTGTCCATGTAGTAGTCGGCGGTTCCGGTCTTGGCGCTTACCCGGCGCGGGTTGAGGGTCAGGTAGCCGTTGCGGCCGAACATCAGGCCGCGGTTGTTGTCGTTACTGGTGATCTCATCCATGATGTACGCGACGTTCGTCGGGATCACCTGACGCCCGGCGGCCGCCGCGTTGTAGTTCCACACCGTGTGCCCGGTCGCCTGGACGACGATGCTGGTCACCGGCATTGGGTCGTGCTGCACGCCCAGATCGGCGAGGGTTGCCGCACCGTCGGCGAGGTCGATCAGGTCGATGCCGCAGGTGAGAGAACCCAGTGTAGCCGCCCACTGAGATGGCGTCGGCCAGTTCACGTATTGTCTATTGGGTCCGCAGTTCTGGTCAATCGACTTCGCACCCATCGCCAGCTCCACGTTGGCGATGTACTGAGTGCCCGTCGCGTACTCGGTTTTCACCGCGGGGATGTTGAGGGAGTTGCCGAGGCACATTTTGAGCTCACAGACACCGTGCGTGCGCCGGTCATCATCGTACGGCGAGTACGGAGCGCTGCCCGGTACCGGGAATTGGTAGTAGTTGTCCAGAATGGGCGTCGTCATCGTGAACTTGGTCGACGCGATCGCAGCGGTGTAGGTGAACAGCTTCGTCGTCGATCCCAGGTTGATCGGGACGTCGCTCATGTTGACCTGGCCGATGTAGGGGTCAGCGTAGTTCCAAGTTCCGATCATCGCGAGGATCTCCCCGTTCTGCGGATCCAGACTGACCAGGGCGCCGTCGCGCATGTTCTCTGCGGCGCGCTCTTTCGCCACCTGAGTGTGCACGGTGTTGTATGCGAGGGTCTGCTTGGCGGAAATCAGCGTGGTGTGAATCTGGTACCCGCCCGGGTCGAACGCCTGAGGGAAGTTCGCCGACAGCCAGCCGTCCAGATAGCTGACGAAGTCGGGGTCAAGGTTGGGGTCGGATTCCGTCGACGAATGAAAGCTCAGGTGCTCCGCATAGGCGGCGGCCGCCTGCGTCTGGCTGACGTCGCCATTGGTCACCATCCCCTGAAGGACTTGCTTCTGACGGCTTTTCGCCAGGGGATTGACGGTCTGATTCGAGGCGTGGTTGAGGGGGTCGTAAGCGGTTGGTGATTGCGGCAACCCGGCGAGCATGGACGCTTGGGCGAGGTCGAGCTGGCTCGCGGGCTTGAGGAAGTACAGCTCCGCGGCACTCCCAATCCAGACCGCCGCGTTCCCGTAGAAGATCCGGTTGACGTACATCTCGAGGATCTCGTCCTTTGTGAAGTTCAAGGCGATCTCGTTGCCGAGCACGATCTCCTTGATCTTGTAGTCAATGCTCTGGGGCGGGCTGGCGCCGCCGTAGAGGCTGATCTTGGCGAGTTGCTCGGTGATCGTCGACGCACCCTGTAAGGTGCTGCTGCTGTGAGTGATGTCGGCAATGCCCGATTCCACCACGCGCGCCAGGTCGAAGGAGCCCTCGGTGTAGAAGTGACGATCTTCGACCGCGACGATCGCCTCCTTGAACAACGGCGAGACCTCGGCCAGGGCAACGTGCACGTGGCGGTACCCCGACCCGTTGAAGACGTGCATGAGCCCCCCCGACGCGTCGTACACATCGGTATCCAGCTGCGGCTCCATACTTGCGATCGTGGACACCGCCGGGAGCTGGCTCTTGTACGCGTTATAGCCGGCGAACACGGCGCCGACCGTGCCCGCGCCGATCGCCGCGAACAGGGTGAGCAGGATGAGGACGATGCGGAGCGCCCGCCCTCGACGGCGCGGCTGGCGCAGATGCCGGTAGGCGCTGGCTCGGCGGCGGCGGAGCGCAGCGCGGGCTGCGGCCTGTGCCGCGCCGAGACCGGGATTGTACGAACCCGGAGATCGAACCGGCAGACGCGAACCGCTCGACAGGCCAACACGTCGACGCCGAGCGTCGGAGCTCGGATCGAGGCTCATGCTTGAGCTGTCGAGTGCACGGTCTCTGACTCCTCAGCGCCGAGCGCGCCGGCAGGCCGCCGCGTTCCCCGATGAAACGCCACCACCCGCCCCGGGTTACGCCCGCCACATTCGAGGGCGGTGTCAACGATCACGTTGACCGGTCCCCGTTTGCTGGTCCATCTTCTATGTATGCGAGGTGTGCGAGTTTCAGTTGATTGAACGCCGCCGCGAAGACCGCTGGCGGCAGGTAGCCAATTCGCGAAGTCGATGTCCGCGTG
>DATLRG010000155.1:0-11170 GCA_035534795.1 Chloroflexota bacterium | reverse complement strand
TTCCTCACCAACGGGCACGGTTCAGACACGCTCTCTACACGACGGGCGGTAGCGTCACTGCCCCCTGCGAGGCGGACGAGACCAACGCCGCGTACTTGGCGAAGACGCCGCTGGTGTAGCGCGGCGGCGGCGACCGCCAGCCGGCCAACCGCGCGCGGATCTCCGCGTCGGAGAGCTCGACGTCCAGGCGCCGTTGTTTGGCGTCGACGACGACGCTATCGCCTTCCTCGACTGCCGCGAGCGGGCCGCCCCGCGCGGCCTCCGGCGCGACGTGCGCGACCATGAAGCCGTGCGTCGCGCCGCTGAACCGGCCATCGGTGATCAGCGCGACGCTCTCGCTCAGTCCCGCGCCGACGATGGCACCGGTCACGCCCAACATCTCGCGCATGCCCGGGCCGCCGCGTGGTCCTTCGTAGCGGATGATCACGACGTCGCCGGCCTGGATCTGCCGCCCGGTCACCGCGGCCATCGCGTCCTCTTCACGGTCGAAGACCCGCGCCGGCCCGCGGTGGTAGGTCCGATCGTGGCCAGCCAGCTTCACCACGCAGCCTTCCGGCGCCAGGTTTCCCTTCAGGATCGCCATTCCGCCAATCGGCTTCAGCGGCTCCGACAGCGGCCGCACGACCTTCTGACCGGGCGTCTCGACAGCGGCGGCGGCCTCCTGGGCGATCGTCTTGCCGGAGACCGTCTGCTGAGTCCCGTCGAGGAGGCCGCCTTCGAGCATGCGCTGGGCCATCAATTGAATGCCGCCGGCCTGGTCCAGGTCCACGGCAACGTAGCGGCCACCCGGCCGAAGATCGGCGAGGATCGGCGTGCGCGCGTTCACCGGATCGAAGTCGTCGATCGCGAGGTCGATCCCGGCCTCGTGGGCGATCGCCAGCAGGTGCAGCACCGCGTTGGTCGAGCCGCCGGACGCGGCGACGCCGGCCATGGCGTTCTCCAGCGACTGGCGCGTGACAACGTCGCGCGGGCGCACGCCCTGGCGCAGGAGGTCCATCACCAGCCTGCCGCACCGCTTCGCCACGTCCGACTTGCGGGGATCGACCGCCGGGACGCTGCCGCTCCCCATCGGCGCGATGCCCAGGAACTCCAGTGCCATGGCCATCGTGTTCGCAGTGTACTGCCCGCCGCAGGCCCCGGCACCCGGGCAAGCGCGGTTTTCGATCTGCCGCAACTCCTCGTCGTCGATCTTTCCCACGGCATGCTCGCCGACGGCTTCGAAGACTTCCATGATCGTCAGGTCGCGCCCGCGCCAGTGGCCGGGCATGATCGGTCCGCCATAGAGCGCGAGACCGGGCAGATTCAGCCGTAGCAGCGACATCGCGCCGGCCGGAATCGTCTTGTCGCAACCGACCAGCACCACGAGCGCGTCGAGCCCCTCGCCCCGGGCGACCAACTCGATCGAGTCGGTGATGACTTCCCGGCTGATCAGCGACGCCTTCATGGCTTCGGTGCCCATGCTGATGCCGTCGCTGATCGAGATGGTGTTGATCTCGATCGGCGTGCCGCCGGCTGCTCGGATGCCTTCCTTGATCGGGACGGCGAGATCGCGCAGGTGGTAGTTGCAGGGACCGTACTCGATCCAACTGTGGGCGACGCCGACCAGCGGTCGCGACAGATCCTCGTCGGTGAAGCCCACGGCCTTCAGCATCGCCCGAGCCGGCGCCCGATCGCGACCCTCGAGGATCGTCCGGCTCTGGTGCCGGGGGTCGAATCCAGCCACGTGAACGTCCTCCTCCGCGGCGTCGTTCAGCCGCGGCTCAGTCTGGTCAAAGTCTACCACACACTTCGCCGTCGCGGTACGGTTGTTGCGCGAAGGCCCTGCTCTTCAGAATCTGATCAGTGGGAGAGATGCGATGGCAGTCACCTACAGTGATACGCAGATTCGCCAGGACATCCTGGACGAGCTTCGCCACGACGTCCGAATCGATTCGACCAACATCACCGTGGATGTGAAGGACGGGGTCGTCCACCTCTACGGGACCGCGCCGACCTACTTCCAGAAGATCACCGCCGGCAATGACGCCCAGCGGATCAAGGGCGTGCGGAGCGTCACCAACGACCTGGTGGTGACGCTGGTCGCTCCGTGGACGGACGCGGAGATCGCGAACACCGTGCGCGCCAACCTGGCGCGGGACGTTCGACTCCCCAACCCGGGCGAGATCAGCGTCTCGGTCGTCAACGGGGTCGTCACCCTGGCGGGCACCGTCGGCACCTACGCCCAGAAGTCCGACGCGTCCGACGACGCCTGGACCGCGCCGGGTGTCGTGGACGTGGTGAACAATCTCACCGTCGTGCCGCCGATCACGCGCACCGACGCCGAGATCGCGTCAGACGTTCGCAACGCGTTGGCCAGCGACCCCGCCATCGACGCGGCGAGTGTCAACGTCAGCGTGGTCAACGGCACGGTCTATCTTCGTAGCACGGTCCCAACCTACTATCAGGTCCAGCAGGCTGGCAACGATGCCTGGGGCGTGGCCGGCGTGCTCAACGTGGTGAACGAGTTGGGCGTGTCTTTTTAGCGGCGGTGAAAGTCGCGTTCCAACTGGGTGACCGAGAGGTGGACGACGACGGGGCGGCCGTGGGGGCAGTAGCGGCTGACGTCCGTTTCTTCGAGGCGGGCCAGCAGGGCGGCGATTTCGCTCGACGTCAGTGGGTCGCCGGCGCGGACGGCGCCGTGGCAGGCCAGGGTCGCGGCCAGGCGGTCGGTGCCGTCCGGCGCGAACGCATCGCCGCCCAGAGCATCGGCGGCGTCGCGCAAGGCTCGCGGCAGGTCGGCTCGGGCCAGGCGCGGCGGGACGGCCCGCAGCAGGAACGAATCTGGGCCAAACTCCTCGAAGCTGAAGCCGAGGCGGCTCAACGCGGCACCGTGTTCCTCGAGGGCCGCGCGCTGCCGGGCACTCAGTTGGACGGCGACCGGCGCGAGCAGCGCCTGCGAGGCAACGCTCGGGCCCGAGCGCTGCGCGACGATCTCCTCGTAAAGGACCCGCTCGTGGGCCGTGTGCTGGTCGATGAAGTAGACTCCCCCGGCCCCTTCTGCCACGATGTAGGTATTCTGCACCTGCCCGACCGCCCGGAGGGCCGTTGGGCGGAACGGGGAGTCGCGCGCGGGCGGCGGCGCGAGTGGGCGAGCGAGCGACGGGGCGTCGGGGCGAAGGGGCACAGGAACGGCAGAGTCGGCCGCGGCTGACTCCGCCGTGGAGACCGCGGGCGTCTCGCCCGCTCCCGGCTCGACCGGGTCGAACGAGACGACGTCGATGCCGGCATTCGGCCGCTCGCCGCCCACCGCCGCCTCCCCGGGGCCCTGCATCGCCCCATCGCCCGGTTGCCGGTTGGTCCATTCGCCGGTTCGCCGGGTGCGGTCTCCCCCGGCTTCCAAACCCCAACCCGCGGTCCCCGGGTCAGGCCACGCGGCGGGGGTGAGCGGTGCTCCCACCTCCGGCAGCGGGGCGACCTCCAGGAGGGCGGCGCGCACCGCGCGGTGCGCTGCGCTGTGGATCTGCCGATCGTTGACGATGCGGACCTCCGCTTTGGTGGGGTGAACGTTGCAATCGACCTCGGCGGCTGGCAGCTCCAGGTGCAACGCCACGATCGGGTGGCGGCCGGGGAGCAGCGCCGGCCGGTAAGCTTCTTCTACCGCGTAGCCGAGCGAAAGGTTGTTGATCCAGCGCTGGTTGACAAAGAACGACAGACCGGATCGGTTGGAGCGAGTCACGTCTGGCGTGCTGATCAGCCCCCAGACGCGCAGCCGGGACGACTCGGCCGTGTCGTCGATCGCGACCATGGCGTCGGCGATCATCGCGCCATACACCTGGCGCACGGCGTCGCGCAGGTCGCCGGAGCCGGGCGTCTCCAGGACCCGCCGGTGATCGTTGACGAAGCGAAAGCGAACGTCCGGGTGGCCCAGCGCGAACTGTTCGACCACGTGACCGACCTGACCGGCTTCGCTGGTGGACGATCGCAGGAACTTCAGTCGGGCGGGCACGTTGAAGAACAGGTTGCGCACGAGGACCATCGTCCCGGTCGCGCCGGCCCAGGGCCGTCGTTCGACGAGCTGCCCGGCTTCCAGCGTGAGCGCGACCCCGAGCTCGTCGTCGGCGTGGCGCGTGTAGAGGACGATCTGCGAGACCGCGGCGATGCTGGCCAGCGCTTCTCCGCGGAACCCGAGCGTCTGAATTGACGAAAGGTCCGCGACCGTGCTCAGCTTGCTCGTCGCGTGGCGCAGGAAGGCCGTTTCGGCTTCGACGGCGGGAATGCCGCTGCCGTCGTCGGCCACGCGGATCAGCCCGAGACCGCCGGAGCGGATCTCGACCTGCACCTGGTGTGCGCTGGCGTCCAGCGCGTTTTCCACGAGTTCCTTCACCGCCGAGGACGGCCGCTCGACGACCTCACCCGCGGCGATCTTCTGCGCGACCTCGGGGTCCAGGACGCGAATCGGCACGAGTTCCTTGCCTCACAGTGCTGTCCCGAGGACAACGGTGGGGTTTGCGCCGCAAACCCCACCGTTGTCCTCGGGACAGTATTCTAATCATGGACCACCATGCAGCCCGGCGCACCAAGGGCGCGACGCCGCATGGCCTCCTCCAGGTAGCTGGCCAGGTTCGGCGTGGTTGAAAGCTCACGCATCTGGTCCAGGGTGAACCAGCCGACGGCGCTGGCGTCGGTCGCCGCGCGGGGCTGCGCGTTCGCCGTCGTCGTTGCCCAGAAGTCGACGATCAGGTAGTGCGAGGCGACCGCGTTGTCTGGTCCGCGGGTGATCCGATCGAGAATGATCGCGACATCGCCCACCGTCACGTCCAGGCAGCATTCCTCCTGGATCTCGCGCCGCACTGCCGCGGGCAGGGTTTCGTCGATTTCGACGCGCCCGCCCGGAATGCTCCAGGCACCCTCCGATGGCGGATGGCCGCGGCGGATCAAGAGGACTCGATCGCCGCTGGTGATGATGGCCCCGACGCCGACGACGATAGTCATCCGATCGACGGCTTTCTCCAGGCGGCATCGAGCGGGAAGACGCTCGTCCCGTTGACGACCTGGCTCGGCGCGGCGTACCAGTCCTTCACGGCATCACGCCAGCGGATGAAGTGTGGCGCTTGCAGGTGCGCGTCGAACGCTTCGCGGTCTCGGTAGGCCTCGTAGAGGTAGATTGTGTTCGCATCCTTCGAGTCCTGGAGAACGTCGAAGCGCAGGCAGCCCGGCTCGTCGGCGACAGACCCCCGGGCGTCGTCCAGCATCGCCTCCATGAACGCGTCGCGGTGCCCTGGCTGTATCCGAATCGTCACGAGAAGAACGTACACGAAACCCTCCTACGGCAGCGTGATCGTCAGTCCGTCGAACGCTGGCTCGATGCTCCTGCCGGCCAGGCGTTCAGCCAGAGCTGGATGGGCCGGCGTGCCGTTGTGCGAGAAGTGGTTCGCCAGCACCCTCGCGCCGGGCTTGAGGACACCCGCGCGGGCAAGCCGGTCGCGGTGCTCCACGACCTGGTGGAGGTTCAGGTGCGTCTCGCCCGATCGTTCCAGTAACCCCATGGTCGCGTCGATCGAGACCAGATCGAACGCCCAGCGCCGCCCGTCCGGCGGTTCGGTCAGGTGCGCCCAGGTCTCCTCGGGGAACGGGCCGGTGTCGTGCGCGTAGAGAATGCTGCTGTGGCCATCCCCGATCGCGTAAAACAGCGGCTCCATCGACGGTCCGCCGTGCCGCGCCCGCAGAGCGGTGACGCGGTAGCCATCGGCCTCCCAGGTCTGGAAGGCGCTCACCGCGTGGGTCCGCAGGTGCAAGCTCTCTTCGCGCGCGTGGACGTCCTCGTCGTCGCGCGGGCCGCGAATCTTCCCGACCGCTCCGGCGCTGCCGTAGACGTCGAGCGTTGGCAAAGGAGTTGGGCAGAAGTCGCCGCCGCGACACTCCAGGTTGGGCAGGTAGAGGTGATCGCTGTGCTCGTGCGTGATCAGCAGCGTCTGCACGCGGGAAAGATCGACGTCGTAGCGCGCGGACGCGGCGAGCAGGTCGGGCCCGCAATCGATCAGCAGTCGGCCGTCGATCGCCAGTACGCAGCGCAGTCGCCGACTTCGCTCTCCACCGCGACGCGCCGCCTGGCAGCGCTCGCAGGTACACCAGAGGCCGGGAATCCCCTCGGCAGCCCCGGTCCCGAGAAAGGTCAGGTTCATCGTGCATCCTTTGGCTCATCGTGCCGCCGGTCAAAATACCGCACCGGCTGTCTGCCGTCAAGGTGGTGAAAACCTGGCGCACTCTGTTATGATTGGTGCAGGCGGGTATGACGTCGCTAGTGGTGCTCGCGGGTGAGTGCGCATGCCCCGGTCAAAGTTCATCGCGGATCGCAACCGTGCTGGGTAGCGGCTCCGTTACTCACGACGAGGAGGACTTTTCGCCATGGCAGAATTGCTGGAGGGCAAGCTGACCACCTCGCTACGCTGGACGTCGGCTGACCTTGACGTGCTCCCCGACGACGGCAAACGTTACGAGATCATCGACGGGGAGTTGTACGTGTCGCGGACGCCTACCTGGGCTCACCAGGTCGTTTGTTCCAACGTCTATTTCCTTCTCCGGAGCTGGAGCGACGAGGCTGGACTCGGGCAGGCAGCCATGGTCCCGGGCCTCGTCTTCGCTGAGGACGACGACGTGGTCCCCGACGTGGTCTGGCTCAGCACGCGTCGCCTGGCCGAAGCGCTCGGTCCGGATGGCCACCTGCACGCTCCGCCGGAGCTGGTGGTCGAGGTGCTCTCGCCCGGCTCTCACAATGAGCGGCGTGACCGCGACGCCAAACGGAAGCTGTACTCACGGCGCGGCGTCGACGAGTACTGGATCGCCGACTGGCGCCTCCGCACGGTGACAGTCTACCGGCGGTCCGGCGACGCGTTGGAGTACGCCGCGACGCTCGGGACAGACGATACCCTCACGTCACCGCTCTTACCGGGGCTTTCCTCTCCGATCGCGCGCGTGTTCGCTGGGCTTCCGCCGACGTGAGCCTGCGAGAAACCCCGCGTTCACGACGGCTTCCGTTGTCCTCAACTCCGATCGGGTGTTTCCGCCGGCCCGGCGATGCCAACTCTTTCTCCATCCCCGGCCGGTCCTCGTTAACCCGCCGGACCATCGCTGCCGTTCGTGTGCCCGTCGGAGCGCTCGATGGCGCTCTGCAGAAGCGCGACGGCCGCGACGCGATCGCCCGGGTCGAGGTTCATCAGGATAACGCCCTGGGCCTCGCGCCCGATCTTCGAGATGCCTTCGAGCGGCGTGCGCAGCACCAGCCCATCGGCCGAGATGACCATCACTTCGTCGTGCGGCTCGACGACTCGCGCGGTGGTGACCGGCCCATTCTTGGCCGAGATGCCGACGGCCCGCACCCCGCTGCCCCCGCGGCCATGCGTCGCATACTCGGCCAGGTCGGTGCGCTTGGCGAAGCCGCGCTCGTTCACCACGAGTAGCTCGCCGCCCGGTCGGACCACGTCGGCCGCGACGACCGCGTCGCTCGGGTCCAAGCGCATCCCGCGCACGCCGCCGCTGTTGCGATTCGACGCGCGCACGTCGTTTTCGTCGAAGCGAATTCCTTTCCCCGCGCGGCTGACCAGCAGAACGTCCTGATGCCCGTTCGTGCGGCGCGCCGCGACCAGCTCGTCGCCCTCGTCGAGGAGCATCGCGATCAGACCGTTGGAGCGGACCGCGGCGAACTCGCTCAGACGAACGCGCTTGACGTCGCCCTTACGGGTGGCCAGCACGAAGTAGCCGCCACGGGCGAAATCGGACACGGGCAGGGCCGCGGTCACGGTCTCGTCTTTTGGCGCGACCTTGATGAAGTTGATCAGCGGCATGCCGCGGGCCGAACGTCCGGCGTCCGGCAACTCGTGCGCCTTCGTCTGGAAGACCCGCCCGCGGTTGGTGAAGAAGAGGACGTCGTGGTGGGTGCTGGTCACCAGCAGGTGCTGCACGCCATCGTCCTCTTTGGTCACCGTCGACAGGGAGCCTTTGCCGCCGCGGCCATGCACGCGGTACGTGTCGCTCGGCAGGCGCTTGACGTAGTCGCGGCGGGTGACGATGATCACGACCTCCTGCTCGGGGATCAAGTCGTCTAGCGTGAGGTCAACTGCTTCCTTGAAGGAGATCTGGGTCCGACGCGCGTCGCCGTACTTGGTCTTGAGCTGGACCAGGTCCTCGCGGACCAGGTGGAGGAGCTTCAGCGGATTGGCGAGCAAGCCTTCCAGCTTGCCGATCAGCGTCATCACGTCCTTCAGCTCTTGCAGGATCTTCTGGCGCTCTAGCGCGGCCAGACGTCGGAGCTGCATGTCCAGAATCGCCTGGGCCTGGATCTCGGTGAGCTTGAACCGCGTCATCAAGGCCGTCCGGGCGGTCTCGGCGTCGCGTGCCTGGCGGATGGTCTGGATCACCGCGTCGAGGTTGTCCAGCGCGATCTTCAAGCCTTCCAGAATGTGCGCGCGCTGGCGGGCCTTTTCCAGCTCGAACTCGGTCCGCCGGGTGAGCACGGTCTTGCGGTAGTTCAGATAGTGCAGCAAGGCCATCTTCAAGGTAAGCGTCCGCGGCTGGCCGTCGACCAGCGCGAGCATGTTCACCGAGAACGACGAGCGCATCGCGGTGTGCTTGCTCAGGATGTTGATGATCTGCTGCGGGATGGCGTCACGCTTCAGCTCGATCACGATCCGCATGCCGTCGCGGTCCGACTCGTCCCGCAGGTCGCTGATGCCGTCGATGCCCGGCACCTTGCGCTCTTTAGCCATGTCGGCGATGCGCTCGATCAAGCTGGCCTTGTTCACCTGGTAGGGCAGCTCGCGGATGATAATCTGGTAGCGCCCGTTCTTGACCTCGTCGATCTCGGCGCGCGACCCCACGACGATCCGTCCGTGGCCGGTGGTGTACGCCTGCTTGATCCCCTCCAGGCCGTGGATGATTCCGCCGGTGGGGAAGTCGGGGCCCTTGACGATCTCCAGCAGCTTGTCCGGCGTGATGTCGATTCTCTCGTTGACGTATTCCAGCAGCGCGTGGCCAGGCTCGACCGCGGCACCGGCTAGTGGGCCGAGAGCCTTGCTCGCGTTCTTAGCGTCGGCGCGGAGCTGCGCCTGGAGCGTCTTTGGCAGCTTCTCGAAGGCGGCGTTCAGCGTCGCCTCGTCGACCGGCAGGTTCATCGCCCGCGACCAGACCAGGTCGAACGGCACACCCTTGCTGATGCACGCGTCGTAGTGATCGATGATGTAGATCGCCGCGTCGGCGATCTCGCTGAGATTGTGCGGCGGGATGTTCGTCGCCATGCCGACGGCGATACCGGACGAGCCGTTCACGAGTAAGTTGGGAAGCTTGCCGGGGAGCACCGTCGGCTCTTTGAGCGACTCGTCGAAGTTTGGCTGGAAGTCGACGGTGTTCTGGTCGATGTCCTCGAGGAGCTCCTCGGCAAGCGCGGTCAGTCGTGCCTCGGTGTACCGCATCGCCGCCGCCGGGTCCCCATCCACACTGCCAAAATTCCCCTGACCATCTACTAACGGGTAGCGCATCGAGAAGTCTTGCGCCAGACGGACCATCGTGTCGTAGATCGGGGCGTCGCCGTGCGGATGGTATCGGCCCATCGTGTCGCCGACGATGCGGGCGCTCTTCTTATAGGCCGTGTTGTGGCGGACGCCGAGGCCTTCCATCGTGTAGAGGATGCGCCGCTGGACCGGCTTCAGCCCATCGCGCACGTCCGGCAGCGCGCGCGCGGTAATGACGCTCATCGCGTAATCCAGGTACGCGCCACGCATCTCCTCTTCGATCTTGACCAGCCGAACGTTGCCGATGTCCACGCGTTGCCCACCTTGTTGCGGAGAATCCATGACTAAGAAATTATCTCGAAACAGGTATTTGTGTGCCCCAAGGGCACCCAAATACCTGTTTCGAGATAATTTCTTAGCAGATGAAGCCACGAACGGCATTGCCGGAGATCGTGGCCGACAAAATCTCAAACAACCATGTATATTGGTACTGTCGAGGTAATTTTAGCGGATTTGGCGCCGGAATGCCATCGACGCGCATCGGCGACACCCGTCAGACTCCCCCGAGTGATACAATGACATGGAATCGAGCGTGGACGAATCACTGGAGGAGGAGTTGACCCGTGTTTCAACCGGTCACGGTCACGATTGAATACTGCACCGAGTGAGAGTATGAGCCTCAGGCCGTGAGCCTGACCAGTCACCTTTTGGAGCGCTATCAGCTCAAGCTCAAGTCGCTGACGCTCGTCCCGTCCTATGGTGGCATCTTCGCCGTCTCGATCGACGGGCAGCTAGCCTACTCGAACCGCCAGACCGGCCGCTTTCCCACCGATCAGGAGGTCGACGCCCTGATCGACGAGCGGCTCGCGGCCACGAAGTGATGAGTGATGAGGGGGCAGCCCCCCTCATCACTCATCTTCGTTTAGTATTCCGGCGCCGGCATGGCCGGCTTCTCCTTCTCCGGAATGTCGGTAACGAGCGCCTCGGTCGTCAGGATCATGCCCGCGATGCTGGAGGCGTTCTCCAGCGCCGAGCGCGTGACCTTGGCAGGGTCGATCACGCCAGCCTTCACCAGGTCCACGTAGTCGTTCGAAATGACGTCGTAGCCCAGGGTCGTGCTGTTCTGCTCCTTCTGGAGGCGACGGACCGTCTGTAAGACCACCGCGCCGTCCATGCCGGCGTTCGCGGCGATCTGGCGGAGCGGCTCTTCCATCGCGCGCTCGACGATGAGGACGCCGGTGGCCTCGTCACCGGTGAGGTGAACGTCCTTCAGCGCCATCGCCGCGTTCAGCAGCGCCACGCCACCGCCGGGAACGACCCCTTCCTCGATGGCCGCTCGGGTGGCCGAAAGGGCGTCCTCGACCCGGTGCTTCTTTTCCTTCAGCTCGACTTCGGTCGCGGCCCCGACCTTGATCACGGCGACGCCGCCCGAGAGCTTGGCCAAGCGCTCCTGGAGCTTCTCCCGGTCGTAGTCCGAGGTGGTCTCCTCGACCTGCGCCTTGATCGCCTTGATCCGGCTCTGGATCTCTTTGTCGTCGCCGTGGCCCTCGACGACGGTGGTCTCGTCCTTGTTAGAGGTGACACGGCGGGCGCGGCCCAGGTCCGAGGTCTGGGTCGAGTCCAGCTTGCGGCCGGTCTCTTCGGAGATCACCTGACCGCCGGTCAGCGTCGCGATGTCCTTGAGCATC
>DATLRG010000154.1:0-3990 GCA_035534795.1 Chloroflexota bacterium | reverse complement strand
TTGGCCCAGTGGGCCAATTTTTCACCCACACCATCCATCATTTCCCACGCGACGAACCGCTAGCTACATGCTGCGCACGGCGACCCCGAACAGTGTGTGAACGCCAGGGGCACGCCCATGAACGTTCCATGACAATCGCTGGTGACCAGCAGTGAGAAGGGGTGAGTTGAGACGGCCGAGCTCGGCTCAGCTCACCCCTTCTCACCGCTCGATTTTGCGCACGAGCGCGATCAGTGGCACGGGTTCGGTGGGGTGGTCGATCACCTGGACCGCGCTACCGTACACCGCGCCGATAATCTCCGGGGTGAGCACCGTTCGCGGCGGTCCGTCCGCGACGATCCGACCACGGTCGAGCGCGATGATCCGGTCGAAGCAGAGCGCTGCCAGGTTCAGGTCGTGGATGGCGGCCAGCACGGTGAGACCCTCGGCGCGGTTCAGCGCGCGGACCAGATCCAGGATCGCGAGCTGGTGGGCGACGTCGAGATTCGCGGTCGGCTCGTCCAGCAGCAGCACGTCCGGCTCCTGCGCCAGGGCGAGCGCCAGGATGACCCGCTGGCGCTCGCCGCCAGACAGGTCGTGGACGCTTCGACCGGCGAAACGCGCCGTGTCGGTAGCGTCGAGTGCCCGCTCGATCGCCCGGCGATCGTCGAGGCGCTCACCGCGCAGCGCGCGGAGGTAGGGCGTCCGCCCCAACCCGACGAACTCGCGTACGGTGAAGGCGAAGGGAATCGACAAGGATTGTGGCACCAGCGCGATGCGTCGCGCCCGTTGGGATGACGGCAAGCGGGCGAGTTCCGCCTCGTCGAGGTGGATCTGCCCGCGGTTGGGGCGGAGCGTCCCGCAGGCTAGCTGGAGCAGCGTCGTCTTCCCCGCTCCGTTGGCGCCGATCAAAGTCGCGAGGCTACCCGCCGGCAGCTCGAGCGACACGGCGTCGAGCACCGGCGTCGAGCCATACCTGAACGCGACATCGGAGAACCGCAAGCTCGCCGTCACAAGCGGTACTCCCGCCGGCTCTTCCGCAGGAGGTAGAGGAAGTATGGGCCACCCAGAAACGCGGTGATGATCCCGACGGGCAGCTCCGAGGGCGACAGCACCGTTCGGGCGAGCAGATCGGCGACGACCAGGAAGGACGCGCCGGCCAGCGCCGAGCTGGGCAAGAGCAAGCGGTGGTCGGGTCCGCCCAGCAGCCGCATGACGTGGGGCACGACCAGCCCGACAAAGCCGATCAGCCCACTCACGGTGACCGCCGCCGCCGTGAGCAGCGCGCCGAGAACGACGATAGCCAGCTTGTCGCGCTCGACGGGAATACCCAGCCGCTCCGCCGCGTCTTCGCCAAGGCTGAAGGCGTTGAGGCTCCGGCTCAATCCAAGCGCACCGACCGCCCCCAACACGATCACGGGCCCGACGACGGCGAGCTGGGACCAGGTGCTCACGGTGATCCCGCCGAGCAGCCAGGCATAGAGGTGGGGCAGGTCCAATTGCAGCCGATCGTTCACGACCAGCAGGAACGAGACGGCGTAGTTGAAGACGGCGCTGACCGCGAAGCCGGCCAGCAGGAGCGTGACGACGGGCGTTCGGCCGCCGATCCGGGCCAGTCGATAGACCAGCGCCGTCGCGCCGAGCGCGCCGACGAAAGCGGCAAGCGGAACGATTCCAAAGCCGAGCGCACTCAACGAGCCGGAGACGAGAATGCCAATCACCGCGCCGAGCGCCGCTCCTCCCGACGTGCCGATGATGAAAGGATCGGCGAGCGGGTTCCGCAGCAGGCCCTGGAACAGCGCCCCGGCGGTGGCGAGAGCTGCGCCGACGAGCGCGGCAGCGATCACGCGCGGTAGGCGCAGATCGAAAAGGATGACCTCGTCCTGCGGGCGCCAGGTCACCGCGAAGTGCGTCAGCCCGAGGTGGTTGAGGGTCATCTCGCCGAGCGCGAGTGGACTGATCGCGACCGAGCCAAAGGTCGCTCCCAGCAGCATCATCAGCACCAGCGCCCCGGCCAGCAACCCGACGACGAGCCCCACCGGCGGCCGGCGAATGCCGGGGATAGCTGGCGGCTGGAACGGGGTTGTGTCTCCCCGCTCGCCTGAAGCGGGGGGCGATAGTACGTGGCCGGCGACGGAGCTGCCCCCCCGTGGTCTCCCCGCGGCCGGGGGAACGCCACTTCCCGCCCCGTCCACGGGGAGGGCGAGGGAGGGGCTTTCCGGTTGTGAGCCAAATCGTTGCAAGAACTGTTGTAAAGCCCCCGGGGCGGAGGGGCTGGCGGTCCCCTGGGACTTCAGTCCCGCATCCCCACTCCTGCCTTTCAAGGCAGAGACGTCCCCCGGTCCCGCATCTCTCCTTCTGCCTTTCACGCCAGAGCCCTCCCGCTGCTCCCCATCCCCTCGCGGCCCGTCACTTGAACAGCTCCGGATGGATCAGCTTCGCCATCTGTTCCAGACCGTCGATCAGGCGCGGACCCGGGCGCGTCAGGAGGTTGTCGTCCACGGGATAGACCCGATTGCCGCGCACCGCCGCGATCTGGCTCCAGCCCTGGCGCGCTTTCACCATCGCCGGCGTTTGCGCGTTGTACGGAGCGTCCGCGTCGGCGAGCAGGATGATCTGCGGGTCCCGCGCGATGACCTGCTCGGCGCTCACCTGGGCCGAGGGCTGCTTGACGTCGTCGAAGACGTTCTTGCCACCGGCCAGCGGCACCAGATCGCCAAAATAGCCGCCGGCACCGGCCACGAAGGGCTTGGTCGGATCGGAGGCGTCCAGCTCGTAGAGCACCGTGGGATGGGGCGCGTTCCTCGTCCGCGCGACGACCGCCGCTGCCCGCTCGCGCATGTTCGACGTGATCTGCGTGGCGCGCGTTTCGGTGCCGGTCACGCGGCCCAGCAGCTCGATCTCTGTCAGCGTCCCGTCGAAGGTTGTCGGGAACAGCTTCAGCACCTTGATCTGGCGGGCGTCCATCTGCTGGATGAAGTCGTTCCCTTCGACCAGGCTGACGACCAGGTCCGGCTTCAAGGACACGATCTCCTCGACGTTCGGCTTGGGAAACGTGTTCAGCTTCGCCTTGGGCTTGTTCTGAGCAGGATAGTCGGAGTACGTGTCGGTCATGACGACCTTGTCGCCCAGGCCGAGCGCGTAAAGCGTCTCGGTATATCCGGGTGATAGCGAGATGATCCGCTGGGGCGGACGATCGAAAGTGACCGTCCGGCCGGCATCGTCGGTGACGGTGAGTGGGAAACCGGCGACCGCCGTGGACGCGGCGGGCTGCGACGCTGTCGGAACCGCCGTCGGGACCGACGGCGTCGCAGCGGGCGCCGCCGTCGGCACGACCGCATTGGGCACGGCGACCGCGGGCTTCGTCGTGGCCGTGGGTCGAGGCGATGGGGCCGGCGCGGCAGTCGAGGCGGCCGGCACGGAGCACCCGGCCAGTAGACCGATGAGGAGTAACGCCGCCAGTGCGATCTTGAAGAACGCAGGACCGTGAGATCGTCCAGTATCGTGGAGTGGTCTGCAGGACAGACGGCGCACGAAACACCTCCTCGGGTGATTGGGCACGCGGGCCGGGACCCTGAGAAGGCAGAAACAAAAACCCTCTTGCCCTGGGAGAACGACAAGAGGGAGAACGGCTCGACCGCTCCGCCTGCGCCCTTTCTCTCGAAGGTCCACGGCAAACGATGAAGGCAGGTAATCGGGCTGGTGGGTCTCGAGCCACATACCGTTGCGGGACAGCGCCGGCCTCTCACCGGACTTCCCCTGTCACTTCACCGGGACTATTCAGTTGCGATGGCACCCGGCGGACCGGGCGCTCTCATCGAGCGCATGATACCTGCTGCGCGATTGGCTGTCAAATCTGTAGGGTGTGTTGGGTGCGCGTGAGCTTCTTGGGCAATCTCAGGCGGCCTTTCGCGCACGATCCCATGCCTCGCGCCAGCGATTGCTGAGGATGGCACAACGGAGAGCGAGCACCCCTTCGGCGCGCTCGACCTTCCAGCGCATGCCGCCGCG
>DATLRG010000153.1:0-7945 GCA_035534795.1 Chloroflexota bacterium | reverse complement strand
GCCGCCACCTCGGTGGCCAGCGCTTCGAGACGAGCGTGCCGACGCTCGAGGCGCGGTAAGAAATGTGCCTCGAGCCAGCCGGCAAGCCCGTCGGGCGTTCCATCCGTCGGTCCGGAGACCTGGTCAAGGTCAGCCGATGCTAGCCTCGCGTCGGCGGAGGAGTGCGTCGTCACGTTGGTCAGGACAGATTCGCCGGTGGTCTGGCTCGGTGCCATCTCGAGGCCATGGCGCGCAAGCAGAGCGACCAACCGTGTGATAGCCTTCTCCCCGTCGGACCAGCGTCCTTCGGTCGCGAGGCTGGCGAGCACCTGGCCGGAGCGCGTGACCCTGGCGTGACGCTCACGCCAAACGTGCTCGCGGTCGGTCAAACGACGGTTTAGTTCGGTCTGGTCGCGTCGCCGGTCGTCCAAGGTGCGCTGATGGCCCGCCAGCACCTGGCCGAGCAGGTCATGCTCGGTTTCGAGGTGGCGCGCCCTCTGCTCGAGCTCGGCCGCCTCCTGGGCGAGCGCACTTCCTTCGAGCTCACCCAGCAACTGGCGCGTGCTTGTCAGCTCTCGCTCGACGGTGACGTGCCGCGCCTCGGTCTGGGCGCGCTCGGCCTCGGCGACGGCGAGGCCGCGCTCTTTCTCGCTCACTTCGACCTGACGTCGACGCAGGCTATTTTCGGCGAGGACGACCGGCAGTGCGCGTTGGCGGGCGCGGGCGCGCGTCAGCGCGAGGTCGGCGGCGTGGATCTGGGCGCAGGCGTCGGCCTGGCGCTGCAGCCGCGCTTCGGAATGGCGTAGCTCGTCGATCCGTGCGAAAGCCTCGGTCGTCTGGTCGGTGATCTCGTCGGGCAGCGCCGGCAAGGCGCGTTTGAGGTATTCGTACACGTCGGCGAAAGTGTGAATCTCGTTGCTCAGGCCCGGTCGCCTCAAGAGCAAGAGCACCTCGACCAGGTGATCGAGGGTACGTGGATTGGCGTAGCCAAAGAGATAGCGCGCGACCAGGTCTCGATACTCGCTCTGCCGCTCGGTGATCACCCCGTGCTCGCGGGCCTGGTTTCGAAAGTAGGAGGCGTCGTAGACTCGTCCCTGGCGATCCTTCAAAAGAATGTCGATGCCGAGTCGGGCGCCAGAAGTAATAACGAAGCGGTACGCGCGAACCGTCTCTTGAGCGTCGGCATTGCCGGCCAGGCAAATCCCAATCGTCAGAAAGCGCGGCGGCGCACCAAGATCGTCGCGCAGGGTCGGGTCCGGCTCGTCGTCGGGCGGCGCGTTCGGGTCGCACCAGGCGAACTCCAGCGCGACGTACGAAGTGCGGCGCTGGTGAACTGCGCCGCCGGCCCGTTGTCCCAGAACGTAATGGTCGATCTTGCGCTGCGAGCTCCCGAAAGTATCAAGACGCTCGGGGCGAATCGAGCCGTCGAGCAGCATCGGAATCGTTGCGCCGAGGATCGTCGACTTGCCCGAACCATTTTCGCCGAGCAAGAAGAGGCGGCCGTGCGGCACGACGATCTCTTCTTCGTCGAAGTGCCAGTAGTTGACGAGCAGGAGTCGCCGCATGACGTAGCCCGCCGCTCCGGGCCGCGACCGGTCGATCTTCGCCGCCAGCCCATCCAACTGTCGTCCGAACGACCCGGCGTTGGGCGCGGGTAAGTCGAAAAGCGTTTCGCCAAAGGAACCGTTCTGGGTAAGAGTGCTCACGGACCCCCCTGTGGTCCCCCCGCGTCGGGGGGACGTGGTTGTTCGATGCCGCTGATCATTTCTTTCTCCTCACCGACCGTTTCCATCGAGCCGGAATCCCAGCTGTTCCGCGGTTGGATCATCGGACGTCGTACTCGTCCGAGGTGTCCCGTTTGGCTGGGTCGCCTGGGCGTAGCCGGCGCGGTAGGCCGCGGCGGTGGGGAGGACGAGGATCTGATCGGCTCGGTTGGGGCCGCGCAGGAGGCCAGCGGTGCGTAACACGTCGCAGACGCGTGTGAAGATGGTGTCGGGCCGTAGCTCGGCCAGCCCACTGCCCCAGCGTCGCTGGTGCTCGAGGCAAACCTGACGGAAGAGTGCCAACAGCGTCGATTGTTCGACGAGCAAGCAGCCGTCGTCGTCCGGTCGGGGCAGCTCGCCAGCCATGACGCGGTCGCGAATCGCCGAGCAGAGCAGGAGGCCGGCCTGGACCAGGCCACGTTGTTGGAAGTTTAGCACCGCGGGAACTCGGTCGAACGATACGCCGGTCGGACGAATCAAGCGGGCGTAGCGCGAGGTGAGCTCCACGGTGTAGCCAAAAAGCTGGTCGACCTCGGCTTCGATAACGTGTCGCTGCTGGTGCAGCGCGTGAAACGCCGACGGATCGTCGCGCCGCAGCAGCACCGGCCCGAGGAGCAGCGCCCGCCAGGCGCGGCGCCAGGGCGAGAGCGTCTCTTCGTCGAGGCGGGGCGCGTCCAGACTGAACGGGTCCGGACGCGCCCGGGTGGCGGCTTCGACCAACCGGAGGTCCAGATCGACGATCAGCGACTCGACGACTTCGCTGAATTCGATCAGGGCTTCGCCGGGTTCCTCGGCGTTCGGTCCCGGATTGGCTTCGTCGAGGATTACTACTGCACCCAGGTCTTCCAGCGCCTTCAAGGCGCGCCGGAGGCTATAGTAGTCGGACCGCCGCTTGGCGAAGTCGTACGGCTCAGCCACGACACCGTCTTGATCGTCGGCGTCGTCCCGGATCGCCGAGCGCTGCGCCAGGTTGTTACTCAGGTCACTGAGCAGAACCTGGCGTACGCCGCCCCGGCCGAGCAGCATGGGACTACGCGCGTACCAGAGCAGGTAAACGAGACACGCGTAATCGCGTGGCGAGGTGAAAACCACGTCGGACTTCCACGGCTCCCAGATGCCGCTGGGTACGAGGGCTGGCCGTCGGCGCAGCCGGATGATCCCGGCCCGCTCGTTATAATGGATCGGCCAACCCGTATGCTCGCGATGCCAGGCTTCGAGGGCGTCGACGTGCCGGGCCACCACCGCGTATTCGTCGGCGTGCTGGTTGCGCCGCACGACCGGCCGTTCCAGGAGAAATCGGTGGGCGCGGGCGAGCGCGACCGTGCGCAAGGAGCGGCCGGCGGTATTCGTCGAACGATCTTCATCAGGAAACATGGGCAACCTCGGCTGGGCGGCGGGCCCGCGTGAAGCGGCGAAATCTGTAGGACGGCAGGACATAGGCGCCGCGCGGACCACGAAGCATGACGAGGGTGCGCTCGTCCGGATTCAGCAAATGGACGATCGAGCCATCGTCGGAGCGCCACCGGTGGTCGACGTCGAAGAGGCAGTGACGAAGTACCTCGATGACGAGTCGGGCATCTTCGTCGTCCGTCAGGATCAAGTCGGCGATGGCTCGTTCTTCCCAACCAAAGAGTCGTTCGAGACGAGCCAGGCGTTCCTGACGGCGGGCGATCTCGTCCTGACGCAGTTCTTCAATCATGCGGCGATCGCGCACCGGCGCCGCCTGGCTGGCCGGGGTCGTCGTACCGCGTTGAATAGGTTGAAAGATCAGGCTGAGCGTCGCATCGTCCTCCCAGGGATCGGAGAGATCGGCCAGATGATTGGACTGATGCTCGGAGATCAGGCGCGGGGCAGCGTGGGCGAAGGCGACCGCCAGGGTTTGGGCGGCGGCCTCGGTCTCGGTCGTGGCAAGCAGCCGTCGGGCCAGAGTTTCCAGATCGGTCAGGAAACCGGCGCCTCGGTTGGAAGTCGCGGCGAGAAGCTGGGCACGCTGGAGGACCGCGTTCATCTCGTGGCGCGCCGCTCGGCCAAAGTATTCCGCCCATTCCGGTCCCCGGAACCAATCGGCAACCGCACCAAGCTGACTGATCGCCTCGCGGCGACGTTCCGCTAGCGGCACGTCCAGGAGAACCGGTGCCACGTAGTGCTCGGCGAGCGCGGTCAGGATGCGCTCCTGGCCACCGGTTTCTTCCCAGGCCCGGAAACGCCGTTGGAGGTGAGCGCTGACCCGTTCCAGGGCAACCGCGAAGCTGCGAACGTACTCGACAACCTGCTGCTTGTAACGAACGTAGCCGTCGAGGTCAGACGAGGCCGCTTCCTGGCGGGCGATCGCCAGGGTTTGAATGTAGCGCGAGGTGTTGTCGAGGATCGTGCGAGCGTGGTCGGCCAGGCGCCGCCAGGTCTCGGCCAGCTCGCGTCCCCCATTCTGGCCAACCAGGTCGTCGGTGCTCTCGGATTCCAACATTGTGCTAACCAGCGCGTCGACCTCATCGAAGAGCTCGACCAGATGATCCAGATCACCACGCCGTAGCTCGCCGACCGTTTCGGTCTGCCCCTCCAAGCGGAGATAGGTCTCTTCAATCTCGAGGGTGGCTGGTGTCGCTCGGTAGAGCACGGTGGGGTGGAGGAAACTGTCGATCGTCGTGTGGCGCTGAGCCGTGTCGAACGTCTTGACCACGTTGCCCCAGATTTCGAGCTGGTCCAAATCGACCCGGCACTTGTCGACCGAATAATCCTGGTACAGCGCCGCGATCTCCGCGGCGACCTGCTCGACGGTCAGGTAGATCTTGTAGTAGCGACGCGCATTCTTGAGAAAGACCCGGACGATTGCCTGGTAATAGTCGGCACGCTGCGGAGCCTGGAGATAGGCGAAGAGCGAACGGAGCTCTTGCCGGGCCTGGAGGGGAAACTGGCTGGGGGCCGGTGACGACGCCTCCTGATTGATCGTAACCGGGCCGTCCGTCACCGTGCTCCTCCCCCGTTCTCGGCCGCTGGCAGCAGCGTCAGCATTGTATGGATATTCTACACTGGAACTGAGCTGCTTTGGACCACGAAGGTCACGAATTCGCTCTGACGGGAAATCACTGGCGTCGTTCGTAGGATCAGTTA
The DNA here is from genome assembly GCA_035534795.1 of Chloroflexota bacterium. Taxonomy (GTDB): domain Bacteria; phylum Chloroflexota; class UBA6077; order FW602-bin22; family CADDYW01; genus JAJPKB01. Next base: position 3,095 of record DATLRG010000153.1, on the reverse strand, counting down.
CACTTGATTGAGCACGGCGACCCCGCGCCAAACGCGAACTCGGGAAGAATCCGGACACCGCCAAAGCGCGGCCGGCCGACGAGGTCGAAAAGTACGTGCAATCGCGAAGAACTGCGAGAAAGCTGATGAACTGGCTGCCCCTCATTATTATGAGCGCAGCGAAGGATCGGTGCCAGGATCAGATGGCCCACCCCATGAAACGCACGCGATCCAGCGACGTCGACCGACAGTTGGTTCGTGCATATAGTCTTGCAGTCGAGCCTTCGCTCTGGTCAGGCTCACAATTTGGAGAGCGATGATAACAATGGAACAAGGATCTTTCACCTACGCGAACCCGAGCTCGATTTACTGGGGCGCTGACTGTGTTTCCGAGCGACTGCGCAACGTCCTCGACACCTTCGGCGGTCACCGTATCTTTGTCGTGACCACTCGGAGCGTCGCCGGTAACGTCAATCTGCTCGGGCTGATCCAGCAACTGCTCGGGAGTCGCCTGGCGGGGAGCTTTGCCCAGATTGGCCAGCACGCTCCGGCGCGGGATGTCGTCGCGGCGACCGCCGCGGCGCGGGACACCGGCCCTGACGTACTGCTGTCAATTGGCGGTGGGAGTCCGATCGATGCGACGAAAGCGGTGGCCTTCTGTCTGGCGACCGGTCTCGACCTGACCGAGCCGGACGCCCCGATCCGGGCCCGAGAGTTGGGCGCCAGGCTCGGCCCGAGCGGGCTGCTGCCGCACGTCGCGATTCCGACGACCCTTTCGGTTGCCGAGCTTTCCTTTCTGAGCGGCTTTTCAGCCGAGGGGAGCCGTGAGAAGATCGGACTGCGGTTGCCGGCGCTGTTGCCGGCGGCGGTGCTCTACGATGCCACGCTGACCCTCGAAACGCCGCTCGATCTCTGGTTGGCGACGGGGATGCGTGCGGTCGATCACGCTGTCGAGGGGATCATCGCGGACGGACGGCACCCGTTTTCGGATACCCTGGCGCTCGACGGCTTGCGCCGCCTGAAGGCTGGTTTGCTCGGTACTCACGCGAGCCCAGCTGACATGGAAGCGCGCACGGATAGCCAGCTTGGGGCCTGGTTCTCGTTCACCCTGCCGGTGGCCGCGGCCGGCGGCTTGAGCCACACTCTGGGCAAGCGGCTCGGCTCGCCGCACGGCATTCCCCATGGCATCACCTCGTGCCTGCTCTTGCCACACGTGATGCGCTACCTGGCGCCGCGCACCGCGCCGGCCCAGGCCCGAATCGCGGCGGCGCTCGGGGTGGACGTGGCTGGTCTGCCGGTCGAGGCAGCCGCCCAGCGTGCCGCCGACGCCGTGGCTGACCTGATTGCCCGGCTTGGTTTGCCCCGGCAGCTCGGAGCGTACAAGCTGACCGAGGAGCATCTGCTCGAGGCGGTTCGGCCGGTGGCAAGCGCGGAGTACCCGGCCGAGGATCTGCTCGGAATCCTCCACGCGGCGTGGTAGAAGGAACTGGGAGCGCCGCCTTCCAGGCGGCACGTACCTGACCGTGCCGCCTGGAAGGCGGCGCTCCCAGTCCGCTCACCTCCTCGCGCCGAGTTCGCGTCCAATGCTCAGACCGGTTACAGTGCTCCCGCTCCCCGGACTCCAATCACCACTGACCCGTCGGCGAGCTCGAGCTCGACGGTGCGCATGTCCGGCGCCGGCGGCGCCACCCGGAGGGTGTTGGCCAGCGTTTCGAACTTGATGTAGCCGCCGAAGGTGTCGATGAGCGGAGCCGGATCGAAGCCGCCGCCTGGTTGGAGGGTGACCTCGATCCGGTCGGAAATGGCGAAATTCGCTTCCTTGCGGGCATCCTGGATCGAGCGGACGAGGTCGCGCGCCTGTCCTTCGAGGCGCAGCTCCGGCGTCAGTGTCGTGTTCAAGGCGACGAGCAGCCCTTCCTCCTCGGCGACGACGTAGCCGGGCGGCGAGGTGGCCTCGACCAGCACCTCGTTTGGCGCCAGTGCCAGCGACTGACCGTCGACAGTCAGCAGGTACGACTGGCCGGCCTCGACGCTCCGCGCTAGATCGCGGGCTTCCTCGGGCGAAAGCGATTCCAACGTCTGGCGGAGAGCCGGGACGAGCTTGCCGTACTTTCGTCCGACGATTGGTAGGTTCGGTTTGATTCGGTAGGCAACCAGGGTGTCGCCGACGTCGAGATAGCGAACCGACTTGACGTTCAGCTCGTCGCGCAGCTCGTCTTCGAGCAGGCGCAGCGCCTCGACTTGCTGAGCTCGTACCAGCAGCTCGCTCAGCGGCTGACGCACCCGGAGTCCCGCGCTGCGACGCGCCGACCGGCCCAGTGCGATAACCGACTGCAATTGCGCCGTATTCGCGAGCAGATCTTCATCGATGCGGGCGAGCTCGACCTCCGGCCAGGGTGCCAGGTGAACGCTCTCCGGCGCGGCTGGATTCACCCGACTCACTAGATTGCGGTACAGTGCCTCGCTCAGGTAAGGCGTAAACGGCGCGAGCAGGCGGGCCAGTGTCGTCAAGCAGGTGTAGAGCGTTTTGTAGGCGGCGCGCTTGTCGGCGTCGTCCTCGGTCTTCCAGAAGCGACGCCGATTGCGGCGTACGTACCAGTTCGAGAGATCCTCGACGAAGCGCTCGATCTCGCGGGCCGGGCCGTGGATGTCGTAATCATCGAGCATCGCCGTCACGTCGCGCACCAGAACGTGGAGTCGGGCTAGCGCCCAGCGGTCGATCGGCTGGAGGGTCGGCTCAGCCGTCTCGTTCGACCCGGCGTTCGGCTGCCAGCCGTCGAGGTTGGCATACGTCACGAAGAAGGCGTAGGTGTTCCACAAGGTCAGGGTGAATTCGCGTAAAACGTCGCTCACCTGCTCGGTCGTGAAGCGGCGCGGGTTGTACGGCGGTGCCGAGGCGTACATGTACCAGCGGGTCGCGTCAGCCCCGTAGGCGTCGAGCAGCGTCCAGGGATCGACGACGTTGCCGCGCGACTTGGACATCTTTAGGCCGTTCGCGTCGAGAATGTGGCCGAGGCAGATCACGTTGCGGAAAGCCGGGCGATCGAAAAGTAATGTCGCCACCGCGTGCAGGGTGTAGAACCAGCCGCGGGTCTGGTCGATCGCCTCGGAGATGA
>DATLRG010000152.1:0-2898 GCA_035534795.1 Chloroflexota bacterium | reverse complement strand
CAGGCCCCCCTTGACGGAGCGCTACAGCGCCGGGTCGCGTGGTGCCGCCGGCTCGCTCACTGGGCCGGTCGCGAGAATCCGCCCGAGGTTCGCGAATGACTGTCCCAGGCGCAGCAGGCCGACCACGCCGAGCGTCGACGTCAGCAGATAGTAGGTCACGTATGCCGTCATCACCACTGCGAACGCGGCAGTCTCGCTGTATTTTCCGCCGAAGGGCACGACCAGCGCTTGCTGCCCAACCAGTTGGAAGACCCCGACGAAACCGGGACTCGAGGGCACCGTGACCGCGAGCGACAGCGCGACGATCATGAAGGCGGCTTCGACCACGGCGGCACGCGTGTCGAACGCGCGCAGGATGCACCAGTAGACGCCGATGGAGAGCCCCCAGGTGGCCGCGGAGTAGAGGACGGCCGGCAGAACGATCTGCCAGCGCGCCAGCGGCACCAGGCCGCTGACGAGGTCGCGCCAGGAGGCGATCAACCGCGCGGTTGGCAAGAATCGAAGCCGGCTGCCCGCCGCTTCCAGCACCGCCTCGCCGACCCGGCTGAAGCGCGAGAGCAGGAGCAGGGCAAGAATCAAGAGCAAGATCAGCACGCCGAAGGACAATCCGGCCTTCTCCACGAGCGGTGGCACCCGCATCCAGGGCAAGATCGCGATGAGAATGACCACGACCGTCGCGACGTCGAGCAATCGCTCGAGGATCGCGGAGCCGGCCACCCGTAGGAATGGGACGTGACACCGCTCGGCCATCACGGCCACGCGCGCCGGCTCGCCCAATCGGAGAGGGAACACGTTGGTGAACAGGTAGCCGATGCCCTGAGCCCAGAACGAATCGGCGAGGCGCCCGCGCTGGCCCAGCAACACGACCCAGCGTTGGGCCCGAGCGACGACCGCCAACAGTTGCAGCGCGATCGCCGGGACCAGCCAGATGTAGCGGGCGCCCGCCAGCGCGTGCCCCAGGTCGCCCAACGGCACGTCGCGGACGGCCAGCCACAGGCACACCAGACTCACCGCGATGCCCAGCCAGAACTGCCACGACCGAAAGAAGGTCATGGCGTCAGGTGGCCGGCAGAGAGCATGACACGGGGCTTCAGGTCGACTAGCCAGCAGACGAACGGATCTGGGAAGAAAAAGATGCTGTTCCCTTTCCTGAGCGATCTCACCCGTGGTCGCGGCGCACGCGAACGAGACCGCTCGGGGGGCGATGCGACAGCGACAATTGTAGCCGCTGGCAGGCACAACTAGCAACTACTGAGCGCGGCGCGGGCGGCGTGGCCTCACCCGCTCGCCCCCTCGCCATTTGTGCGCAAATGGCGAGGGGGCAGGGGGTGAGGCTGCTCCGCGCGGGCGCGGGCCCACGATTGTGCGTTATACCTGCGCGGCGCCGGAGGAGCAGCGCGCAAGACGCAGAACGACGATGATCTCCTCGAACCGTTTGCCGGCTGTAGAAAGCGCAGGGGGCACGATGATGAGTACCCAGTCCAGCCAGACGAAACTGACATTGCAACCAGGGAGTGTCTACCTGCGTCATTTGTATTGACAACTGACGCAACAGTCACCATAATACAATCATGCCGAAGCGGATCTACACCGAGATTGCCGATTGTATTGGGCGTGGCACGCCAGTGGCGCGGTGCTGGTGATGACGTGCTTTCGAAAGGAGCCGGAGTAATGCAGAAGGTCGTGCTTGGCCCCGCGCGCAAGGTCGAAATCTCAGAAGAAGAAGACGCGCGCATAACGGGAATGATCGAACAAACGGAACGCGACGTTGAAGCACACCGGGTGACCTTGCGGTGGGAAAGGCCACAGATCGAGGTCATTAAACGGGCAGCCGCCCTCTACGGTCTGCCGTATCAGAGCTATCTCAAGCAAGCAGCGTTTCGCCAGGCGCTGGCTGACTTGAAAACGGCCCAGGAGGTCTGCCCGGAGCTGGCATCGACGACGACGTAGATCGTCGAGACCAACGTATTCCCGAGCCGTGAGACACGGCGCGGTCGCTCGACCGCGCCGTGTTGCTCAGAGGAGCCGTCGTGCTTCGCGGCGGAGTCCGAGGAGTGACCGGCGCCTGTCTCGCGGAGTCTTCGTGACTTTGAGCAGGAAAGAACGGATTCGCTCGGTCTTGTTCGGGTCGCGCGCTTGCCTTCGTTCGTACCGTATTGCCTGCGACGCACAGACGATCTGCTCATTCACCGCCGCGACCATCGCGGTTGGGTCGATCATCGTGACGCCGTTCGTGCTGACTCCTCCGCGTCGGCCGGTTCGAGCGCGACGATGGTCCGCAGCACGGCAAAGTTGGTCGCCCAGAGGTCGGCCTGGGTCTTGCGCGCGGTCGGCCGCACGGTGACGACGCTCAGCAGCACCGTGGGACCGTCCTTGTCCGAAGGTCAGGGGCCGTCTGTCCACTATCACCCGACCGACAGGGGCGATAGAATAGCGGAAAAGGATGGTGGCCCGAATGAGCACCTATTCAGGAACCGATCGGCCCCCTGCAGCCCTTCCTCGCCGCGAAGCGCTTCCTCGTGGAGCGTGGCCCCGTCGCTGTCGCGACGATGGGCGCCGCGTATGCCACGTTCCCGCTCTGGCGTCATGTCCGGAAGTGGGGCACGTTCAGCCTGGCCGGCCAGACCCTTGAATACTTCTGGTCGAATTACAACGTCACCTGGGCGAACGAGCGCGCCGTCGAGATTCCGCTGGCTCGCGCCTTCCTGGCGCGCCAGAGGACGCCCCGCGTCGTCGAAATCGGCAACGTCCTGAGCCACTACGGCACGATCCATCATCCAGTCGTTGATAAGTACGAGGCCGGGAAGTACGTGGGTCCGGTCGACGTCGTTGAGTTGAGCGGCCAGTTCGACGCCATCCTCTCGGTCTCCACGCTGGAGCACGTCGGCTGGGACGAGG
>DATLRG010000151.1:0-3879 GCA_035534795.1 Chloroflexota bacterium | reverse complement strand
CCGGGCATCCCGGGACTTTAGTCCCCTCGTCCCTTCGCCTGGCTTTTAAGCCAGCGACTCCATACCCGATTAAAACGTTAAAGTCCATCAAGGCAGCGACGTCCCTGCACGCTCGCCTGGCGCCATACCCGACCAAAAAGTTAACGTCCATCAAGGCAGCGACGACGGTTTGCAAACACAACCAAGCACGACTCGCGACCCAACCCCAGGATTGCCTGGCGACCTGCTGCGCGATCCGAGCTCGCCGGGCCTGTTGCCCGATGCACGGTCCCGCGACCTTGGCGCACGAGCGGCGCGCTTTGACTCTCCGACGAGAAACTCCGTCGGGCGCTCACATGATGGCCGGCACCGGTCGTCGATGTCAATCTGGGCCGTCGACGGTCGCGAATTTGGGGCTTGACAAACCCCGGTCCCAGGGACTAATCTGGGCGCAGTGGTTACTCAATCGTTATCGTAATAAGGTTCTCGATTGATGGTTCGACTCAGCGACATCGCCGCGCAGGCGGGAACGTCCGTAAGCACGGTCTCGATCGTTCTCTCCGATCGCCCATCGCCGGTGCGCATCTCCGAGGCGACGCGGCAGGCGGTGGTCGACGCGGCACGCGCGCTGGGGTACACGCCGAATCTGGCCGCCCGCCGGCTCCGCAGCAACGGGGATCAGACCAGAACTATCGTCATCGCGATCGCGTATCCGCTCGACAGCCGTCTTTCATTGATCAGTCGGGTCGTTCGCGGCGTCCAGCGGCAGCTCCAGGCCATGCGCGACGACCTGGTGTCGCTGCGCGTCACCGTGCAGCTCACGATCGAGACGTTCGAGCTGGGCAGCCTCGATCAGCTCCGCGGGCTCGTCGAGCCGCTCTGGTTCAATGGATTGCTCGTCACGAACACGTCCACGGCCGACGATACCTACCTGGAGACGCTCGTACCCAGCGTGCCGATCGTGATGTTTCAACGCCAGTCGCCGCGTAGCTCGGTGAACACCGATAGCAGCATGGTCGGCCAGTTGGCTGCCGAGCACTTGATTGGTCTCGGGCACAGGCGGATTGGATTGATCTACCCGTCGGCGACTGGATCGCAGGCGCAGGCGCTTCGCATCGGCGGCTACCGTGACGCGCTGGCGCTGGCCGGGCTTTCACTGGAGTTGGAAGCACCGGCGACCGGCACCAACTGGGCGGCGAACGCGCACGCGGCGGCCGGAACGCTGCTCGATCGGCCTGCCGGCGAGCGGCCCACCGCCATCTTCGCCACGAACGACCTGCTCGCCATCGGCGCGATGCGCGCGATCCGCGACCGTGGCCTGCGCATCCCGGACGATCTGGCGGTCGTCGGCTGCGACGATGCCGAGTTCGCCGCCTACCAGGACCCGCCGCTGACGACCGTTCACCTTCCCCTGGAAGAGATGGCGGCGCGCGCGACGACGATCCTGCTCGACCTGATCTACCAGCGGGTCGAGCCGCCAGTCCATGAGATGTTTCCCTCGCGCCTGGTCGTGCGCCGGTCGAGCGATCCGAGAGCCGGCGCCGTGACGGAACGCGGGAGCTCAAGTTAGCTGCTCGGCCGTCGCCAGAGTTCAGAGTTGCATCAGTCTGGTTATGAGTATGGTAAGGAGGCATCGCGACATGTTGTTGGAACCTAGAACCTCACCCCAGATTTCTCGACGGTCCTTGCTCGCCGGAACCGCGGTCGCTCTTGCCAGCGTCGCGGTGGTCGCCTGCGGCAGCGCCAGCCCGGCGCCGGTGGCGACCACCGCTCCCGCGGCAGCGCCGACCAAGGGGGCGGGCGCAGCGCCGACCGCGGCGCCGACCGTCGCGGCGAAACCCACCACCGCGGCGCAGCCCACCGCGGCCGCGTCGACCTCGACCGGTAGCTTGACCATTTCGTTCTGGTCCAGCCTCATGGGTTCGAAGGAGGCTGCTCGTGCGGGGTTAGCGAAGGATTTCGAGGCCGCGAATCCCGGCATGAAGATCCAGCACGAGGGCTTCTTCGACATCATGCAAAATAACGAGAAGCTGCTCACGGCGATGGTGGCCGGCAATCCGCCCGACGTCGTCTCGAACCACTACTACTTCGTCTCCAACTACGCCAATGCCAACGCCCTGGTGCCGCTCGACCCGCTGATGGCGCAATCGAAGATGGCGGACGACCTCTTCGTCCCGTCGATCCTGCAGCTCGGTCAGTGGAAGGGCAAGACCTACGCCCTGCCGATCTACGCTGACACGATGGCCTACTTCTACAACGTCGATCTGTATACCAAGGCAGGGTTGGACCCGGAGAAGCCGGCGGCCACCTGGAACGACATGATCGCCGACGCGAAGAAAATGACGGTGCGTCAGGGGGGGAAATTGGTCCAGGAAGGCATGTCCGTTCCGCAGGACGCCTCCGAGGACCTGAGCAACATGTTCTACGCTATGCTGCTCGCGGGTGGCGGCTCCTTCTTGAGCGGCGATGGTAAGACGGCGGCCTTCAACGACGCCAGCGGCCAGCAGGCGCTCCAGACGATGGTCGACCTGGTCCACACCGACAAAGTGACCGACATCGGCTTCGGACAGGGACTGAGCGGTGCGGCGACTCCGTTCTACGACAACAAGACCGGGTCGAGGTATGACATCCCGCCAACCATCTTCAACATCAGCAAGTACGCGCCAAAGCTGAACTATGCGATCAGCCCGCTTCCCGCCGGTCCGAAAGGACAGGCCACGCCGGTGCTGGCGTTCGAGATGTTCATTCCGAAGGGATCGAAGAACCAGGACAACGCCTGGAAGTTCATCGCCTTTGCGATGACGCCGCCCGAGCAGGTGAAGTTCAACAAGACGTCGAACCATCTCGCCTGTGAGCCCGAGGCGCTGAAGAGCGACCCGTTCTTCACGACGAACAAGTACGTGAAGCCATTCTACGAATCGCTGATCGGGTTCTCGAAGCCATTCCCGATCACACCTGCCTACGCCGACGTCCTGGCGACGTTGCAGCAGCAGCTGCAGGCGGCGGTCCTGGCGAAGTCCGACGTCAAAACTGCCCTGGACACGGCCGCGAGCTACGCGAACGATCAACTCTCGAAGGTTTAGGGCACGATGCCAGCCGCCGAGGCATCCCTTACGTCGGAAGGCGCCGTCGCCCGCAAGGGGAGCCGGCGTCATCCGGTGCTGGCCGACCAGCGCCGCACGGGATTACTCTTCGTCACCCCGGCGCTGGTCCTGTTCGTCGTGTTTTCGGTGGTGCCGGTCGTCTACGCGTTCTACCTTGCCTTCACCGACTACCGAGTACTGACCCCACCGCGTTGGATCGGCCTGGAGAACTTCGTCGCGATGGCGCACGATCCGGTCTTCTGGGTGGCGATGCGCAACACCACGTACTACGCCATCGGGTACGTGCCGGGCGCGATGGTCCTGGGCTTGATCGCCGCGGTCCTGCTGAATGGGCGGATCCGCGGCGTGACCGCCTATCGCACGGCGTTCTACATTCCGGTCGTCACCTCGATCATCGTCGCGTCGATCATCTGGCTCTGGATCTACAATCCGCAGGTTGGCTTGCTCAACTGGGCGCTCTCGCTGATCGGCGTCCAGGGTCCTGCCTGGCTCTACAGCACGACGTGGGCAATGCCGGCGGTCATTATCATGAGCGTCTGGAAAAACCTCGGCTACGTGATGATCATCTACCTCGCCGCGCTGCAAGGGATTCCAGCCCATCTCTACGAAGCGGCGAGCGTGGACGGCGCGTCTGGCAAAGACAGCTTTTTCAAGATCACGCTGCCGCTGCTCAAGCCCGCCACCTTTTTCATCTTCGTGATTAGCTGCATCTCCAGCTTTCAGGTCTTTGGCGCGGTCTACGTGATGACGAAGGGTGGCCCGGTGAACTCGACGACAACCCTCGTCTACGAAATTT
>DATLRG010000150.1:0-5335 GCA_035534795.1 Chloroflexota bacterium | reverse complement strand
AATGGAGCCGTGATCTTCCGACCACGGAAACTTGATGCTGCTATGATAAGCGCTGTCAGATAGCGTGTCCCTCAATGGAGCCGTGATCTTCCGACCACGGAAACGGCTCGCGTCAGGTGCCTGACCGGGCATCGTCAAATTCGGGGTTTTGCGAGCAGTGTCGGAAGAACAGGCCGCGAGCGTGTCCATCCGCGTGCCAAATACCTGGTCCACCGGGCCCGAGTAGGTTAGCTTCGCGAAAAGTGGCGCCGGCTCTTGACATTCTTCCTCCTCGTGTCGGTGCGAGCGGTCCCTGGCCGCGCGACGCCACCGGACCTCTCGCGAGGGTGGGCGCATTTATCCGCTAGAGCACGGCGGCCACGGCCGCCTCGGGGCGCGTCGCCAGGCCGAGCGTCGTGATGCACTCCCGCCCGCGCCCGGCAACGGGCCCCAAGTCCACGATCAGCACCCGGTCCTCGCGCGCGTTGATGATCGCATGCAGTGCGTCGGCGAGCAAGACCCGCTGGCCTGGCGAGAGGTCGCAAAGGAAGACGCTATACTGCACATGCTCGCCAAAACCGCAAAGTTTCCGATAGATCGCGCGAAGACGCTTCGGGTCAACCACGTCGTAGGCGACCAGATACCGATTCTTCACCTCACCGGGTCCGAAACGCCGGGTAGGCGGGAATTTCTCCGCCGAGTGACCGTGCCAGGAGCCGCGCCTGCACCTCCAACACCCGGCGGTAGCTGATCTGGTAGCCGAACACCGGATGGGTGACCGATGTCTCCATGCGGCGCTCGTAGGCCGCGATGACCGCCCGTCGCCCTTCTGTCGTGAGGCTCACCGCGCCAGCCCGGTGGATGAAGTCGCGCTCGCGAACCTCACCGTTGTTGATTAGTGTGATCGCGACCGAATCCGCGACCAGCGGGCGGAACTCCTCGACCAGGTCGAGTGCCAGCGCCGGCCGGCCATACCTGGGTTGGTGGTAGAAGCCGAGAAACGGATCGAAACCAACTGCGAATGTCGCCAGCGTGAGATCCTTGACCAGAAACGCGTACAGAAACGACAGGACCGCGTTCACCGGGTCTCGTGGTGGCCGGCGGTTGCGCCCACCGAAGTCGAAGGGAAAAGCCCCTTTCGCGGTCTTGAGCATGCCGGCAAACTCGCCGAAGTAAGATCTTGCCGCTGCGCCCTCGATCCCAAGGAGACTCTGGAGACTCTCGGCTTGCTCTGCCCGCCGCGCGAGAGTCTGGAGGCTGGCCAGGACCGCGGGTGGCACACCAGGATCGTTGCGTCGCAGGAGTGTGCGGCAGTTGAGAATCTTGCCCGCGACGAGTCGTCGGGCGAGATCGAGCGACCACGCGGGATCCAGGGCGGCTCGGTATTGCGCGAGGCGGAGCTCGACGTTCTTGCCGCCCAGCCCGCGAGTAATCCCGCTGAACCACCCGCCGTAGGTGAAATGGCAGATCGGGATTTCGCGGGCGCAGAGCTCGCGTAGCGCTGCCGCCGTCACCTGAACGTTCCCAAACACGGATAGCTGCGACGTGGCGAGGAGCCGAATTTCCTCGGTTGGCTCCTCCGGCCGCCGCACCTGGAGCTGATCGCCGGACTTCCCAATCGAGGCGCCTTGAGCCTGGACGTAGACCGGCAGCGCGTCGTCGCGCGCGGGGACGAGCCGGCGCAGCTCGCGCGGGTCACTCTGGCCAGCGAGGAGGTTCACCTCATCCGGCAAACAGATGCCCACCAACGAACAGCGCGGACACTTCGGGCTATCGACCAGCGGCGGGGGAATCGGCCCGTTCGCCGTTCGGCGAAGCTCCGGCAGGAGCGCAGTCGTCCGCGCGACGAGCTCATCCGTTATCGGGACGAGTACTCGCTTCTTCGCCGCGGCGTAGTAAACAATCGCCTGATCGACCTGATATTCGTTGTCTCGCAGGATCAGCGCCTGGAGGCACACCTGGACCAGGTCTGTCTCCCAGGCGGTCCCATCCCGCGGTGGCTGGCCACGCTTGTAGTCGACCGGCGTGACCTGATTGCCGTCGGCTTCGACCAGGTCGATCCGCGCGATTACGCCGATCCGCTCGCTCGAAAGCTCGACGGACCGGGCGTGAAACTTGTCGGATTCGGACAGCGATCCCGCGGCGGGAAGCTCTCCGCCGGTACGATCGGTCCGTCGATGGACCGATCGCCCGTCGAGGGTATCCGCGGAATCGCTGAACTCAGTCTGGACCCATTCGAGATAAAACAGACGCGGGCAGTAGACGAACTCGTTGACCATGCGCGCCGGGACCAGTTCAGGCAAGGCTACGATGGAGGTCTGCTCGATGCTCACGTCGCGATCTCCGTATCGGAGCGAAAGAGCCCGAGCGCGAAGTGACTGCCGTAGCCGAGCGTCAGTGGTCCCCGGACCGGCGCGGCGAAGAGGACGCGAAAGCCGCTGGTCGAACCCGGCGCGCGCTCTCCGCTCCGCGACCGGCGGAACTCGTACCAGGGGATCAGATGACCTCCACAGACGACGCCGTCGCGTCGCTCGATCCGTTCAATTTCGGGCAGTGACTGGACCGCGCGGCGGCGCGCGAGCTCGAGTCGGAGCTGGTCGTCGGGTGCGTCGACGACACGTCGGGCGTCGCGCGGACCACGCTCTTTCGTGTGGCGGGGGCAGACAAACGGCGTGGTTGAGACCCAGGTCGTCGCCTCGCCGAAGAGGGTGTCCGCGTTGCCTCCGCGTACGTCGTCCGCCGTGCCCTGGCCGAGAAAGGCCAGTGGGATGGGCGAGCTATCGTCTCCTCGGTTCAGTTTGTCGATCCGCGCCAATGCTTCGACGTCGGCCGGCTCGAGGCCGCCCGGCGCCCAGACCGTCAGGTGGTCGAGAAAGCCGTCCTGATCTTCGTCGACGGGCAGATAGTGGGCGTGCTGGTGGTCGGTGAGCGGCGCCCCGGCCGAGTCTTTGCCGGCGAGCCGCGACGAGCGGCCACGGCCATTACCACGGCCGAACTGGGCCAGCGCCGCGCGGCGGGCCGTCTCGGCGACGAGGACCGTCCCCTGAACCCGTGGACGGACCGGACCGACGATCGCGAAGCGGACGACTGTCACGGGGCTCGTTGATGCGACCTCGGTCAAGGTTGGCGCCGGGCCATTCGCCTGGACCGCGCTGGCCGGGCGGGCGTAGGGAAGCCAGCGACTACCGGGTGGGTCGACTCGCCCGCTTTTGCGGAGGTCCGACGTCTCGGCCAAAAGAGCGTTGAACCGCAAAGGCAGCGTGGGCGCCAGCACGCGGACGAGCTCGTGGTCGCCGGGCGCGCGCGCGTCGACGAGCTGACAGTTTGGAGCCGGCGGATCGTCCAGCAGGTCCGCCCGGCACCAGGACTCGGCACGCCCGAAATAGGTTAGCAGGTCCAGTAACGTTGCCAGAGCCAGGCGCTCGCCGGCCGCGAGTGTGACGTTTGACCAGCGGATGACGAGCTGATCTGTCCGATCGAGAGCGAGGAAGGCGTCGAGGACGAGCGTTGTGCTGGCGGGACCGGATTTCTCCCAGGGCATGTAATGACGGGTGTGGCTGGCCGTCGCCGGCGGCAGGCGAAATTCCGGTGGCTCGGCGAGCTTTTCCAACAGGGTTGCCACGTCGCCGGCCGGTAGGAACTGCGCCTTGCGCTGCCACACGGAGACCAGCGCGCGGAGGAGACGCCACGGCGACGGCGGCCATTCGGGAACACCCTCGTTCGGATGGTGTCCCCACGGCGTGGCGTGGTAGCGGCCGCTCGGAAAGCGCAAGCCGATGGCGATCATAGCGTGCTGTCCTCCTCGGCTTCCGCGACCTTCTCCCCGACCACCTTTTGCGAAAAGCCAGAGAAGGTGAGCCGGGTAATCGCGGGAGCGGCGAAAAGGTCGGCGTCGGCGGAAGCGCGGATGTCTCGCTTAACCTCTTCGATCAAACTTTCATTCGGTGGCAGGGCAAATTCTGCGGGGCTCTTCACCCGGGCCGGCGACGCGCACTCCAGGTCGCAGGCGGTGCGCAGTCGGAGCCCTCCGTCGAGGAAGGCCCGGACCTTCCAGAGCGCGAGAGAGGTAAGCAGGCGAGTGGCCGGATCCGGCAGTCCGTAGCCGCGGATGAGACCCAGATCCAGGTTAACGAACAACGTGATCTCGTCAGCCGTGTACTCCGTCCGGTGAAACGGAACGTTGCCAAAGCCCTCTTTGGCGGTGAACCCCTCGCTGCCAGGAGGCTTCGGCGCGTAGCGATCGTTCTTGACTCCGCCACTCGCGACCGGCGCGACCTTTCGCGCCTCGATAAACGCGGAGAGCGCGCGAGTGAAGCGGACTCGCCCGTTCAACTTCTCGAGGAACACACCATGAATCAGCGAGCATGGGTCGTAGCGAAAGATGGTCGGGGCGATCCGTCGCAGGTCCACGATTGCCTCGGCGGTCTCTTCAGAACTCGGCTCGGTCGCCCCGTTGGGATCCGCCGTCTTGCCCCTTGTCTTGCCCTTCGCGACGCGCTCCGGCAGCTTCATCTCTTCGAGGAGCTTTCTCTTGAAAGTCTGGTTGCCGAGGATGTACGGCGAATTCAACCGATGCGCTTCCAGAATCGACGAGGTCGTCGCGCCCTTGTCGTCGAGCTTGACCCGGACGTAGGGAAGGCCGGCCAGGTCGGCGATGAGCTCGTCCTTCGCAGTGTCCCAGCAGACCGTCTCGAAACGGTTCGCCATCGACTGCGCCGATTCGACCACGAGCATCAGCGTACCGTCATTCAGCGAATAGGTCGCCGCGCCCAGATCAGGAAAGCCAGTCGGCTGGAACCGCTGCCCCTGGACCGGGCGAAGTGTAACCTCGGCGAGCAGGCGGGGCGCCTCCTCCAGGGACGCCCAATCGATCTCGGTGTGCGCTGTGGCCATTATTCTGACGCTCCATTTCTTTCCGGTTTTTTTGGGATCTTTGTCGCTTTCGATCTCACCTGGTGGCCCGGGCCGTGAGACCAGAGGGTGACGGCGTCGCCATTACATTCTTTCGGCAGCACCTCCCGAACCGATCGATCGCGCGGCGACGAGCCGAACCAGCTCGCCGACATCGGCGACCGGAATCACCAGCGCCGCCGCGAGGCGCGGCCTCAGGACGGAGGGAGCGACGTAGTCCGGCGCGACGGGCACGATTCCGCTCACGGCTAGCCGGCGGGCGGCGACTCCGAGCGCCTCGGTCGTTCGTCCCGCGCGCAAGAGCGGCAGAACGGACCGCTCGAGGCGGATGGCGACCGCTTCGTCATTCCCGCTTTGCGCAATCGCCGCTGGCAAGAAGAGGAGTTTGAGCAGGGCGTAGGCGCGCGGAAAGGTGGCCGGCGCGGGCGCCCATGGGTCGGTACGC
>DATLRG010000149.1:0-4084 GCA_035534795.1 Chloroflexota bacterium | reverse complement strand
GCGATTGCTTTTGCTGATACCGACCCTGCTGTTGGCGTCGATCCTGATCTTTGCGATCATCGATCTAGCGCCGGGCGACCCGGCGCAGATGATGCTGGGAACGGATGCCACGCCGGCCGAGGTCGCCGCGGAGCGAGTGCGGCTTGGGCTGGATCGGCCGCTACCGGTGCGCTACGTGATCTGGCTGGGCGACGTCGCTCATTTGAACCTCGGGATGTCGATCGTCTACGACCGACCGGTGACCGCGCTCGTCCTCGAAGCGTTTCCCAACACCCTGCGCCTGGCGCTCAGCGCGCTGGTCCTGTCCATCCTGATCGGCTTTCCGACGGGCATTCTGGCCGCGCTGCGCCAGAACCGGCCAACCGACTACATCGTGACCTCCGTGGCCTCGCTCGGCCTGGCGGTCCCGAGCTTCTGGTTGGGAATCCTGCTGATTCTGCTGTTTAGCGTCACGCTGAAATGGCTTCCGCCGTCGGGCGTCGGCGATCCGAGTCAGGGGGTTCTCGTGAGCCTCGAGTACCTGGTGATGCCGGTGGTCACGATCGCGGTGTCGAACCTCGCGGTGTTCTCGCGCTTCGTGCGCTCCTCCATGATCGACGTGCTCTCGGCTGACTTCGTGCGCACCGCCCGGGCGAAGGGCCTGGCCGAACCGGTCGTCGTTACGCGGCACGCGCTCCGCAACGCGCTCATTCCAGTGGTGACGATCCTCGGCATCCAGTTCGGGCGACTGCTCGGCGGCGCGGTGCTGACCGAGGCGGTGTTCTCCTACCCCGGGATCGGTCGCCTGGTGGTCACGTCGATTCTCAACCGCGACTATCCGGTCGTCCAGGCGACGCTGATGCTGGTCGTCGTCATCTTCCTGGCGACGAACATCGTCGTCGACATCTCCTACGCCTACCTCGATCCTCGGCTCAGCCCGGGTGGTGCCTCTTGATCGGCCGGCTTTGATGATCGACGAAGTGGTAGACGTCGAGGCGACGGGACAGTCCGAAGCTCTGATCGCGCGGCTGTCGGAGAACGGGATCGTCGTCACCCTCGGACGGCTGATGCGTAGCCGCAAAGGCGCGGCCGGGCTGGTAGTCCTGGTCGCCCTGGTCCTGGTCGCGATCTTTGCGCCGGAGCTCTCGCGGTACGATCCAAACGAGAATCACCTCGTCACGCAGCTCGCCCCGCCCTCGGCCGCGTACTGGTTCGGGACCGACGAGCTGGGGCGCGACATCTTCAGTCGCGTGATTTACGGCAGCCGCCCGTCGCTGCTGGCGGGCCTGCTGACGGTGTTACTCGCCGCGGTCGTCGGCTCGCTCACCGGGGTAGTTGGCGGGTACGTTCGCGGCTGGCCCGATCTGATCGTCATGCGACTCTGGGATACCCTGCTCGCTTTTCCGGCGATCTTCCTCGCCATCGGCATCGTCTCGGTCCTCGGACCCGGCTGGATCAACGGGACGCTCGCGATCGCCATCGTCAACATACCGGTCTTCGCCCGGCTGGTGCGCGCGGTCACGCTGTCGGTCGCCGAAAAGGACTTCATTACCGCCGCGCGGGCGACCGGCTGCTCTGACTGGTACATCATGCTGGTCCACGTCTTCCCAAACTGCCTGGCCCCCTTGATCGTCCAGATGGCGATCGCCGCGCCGGACGCGATCCTGGTCGAGGCGGCGCTGAGCTTTCTCGGGCTCGGCAGCCAGCCGCCCGACGCGTCATGGGGTAACATGCTGAGCACAGCGCAGGGCTATCTCTATCGCTCGGAGACCTACGCGCTGTTCCCCGGCCTGGCGATCACGCTGGTCGTGCTGGGGATGAACTTCTTCGCCGACGGCCTGCAGGATGCGATCGACCCGCGACGGATCCGCGGGGCGTGAGGGAATGGTTGGGAGGAAAAGTTGCCCGGCGGGCAACTTTTCCTCCCAACCATTCCCTCACGCCCCGCGCCTGGCCACCCCCAATGCAATGATCCAGGAGGGCGTGCGGGCGTACTACCATGGCTGGTATCAGGACGTCTTGACCGAGCTGCCGAAGATCGATCGCGGCTTCGTCGCCGCACCAGCCGGTCCCGGCCTCGGCACGCGGCTACAACCCGACTTCGCCACGCGCGAAGGGGTGAGCGTGACGACATCAGAGACGTAGGACCGCCGTCACCCCAGCGGTAGCACGTGAGTCGGGTCGGCGGCATCGTAACCGAGGCGATAAGAGATCATGCTAGCGTGCTCTAGCACCGTCGTGGCTAGCTCGGACAGGCGCTCCTCGGGAACACGGTCCTGCGGCCCGCTAACGCTGATCGCGGCGATGGCGCGGCCGCCGCGATCGCGCACTGGTGCGGCGACACAGCGCAGCCCCACGTTGCGTTCGCCGCGATCGACCGCGTAACCACACGCCCGCACTTCTGCCATCGCTCGCTCGAGCTCCGGGGCAGTCTGAATCGACCTGGCAGTATACGGTCGCCAACCGTACGTCTCGATCAGACTGCGGACCTCCTCGAAAGGCAGATCGGCCAGGAGCACCTTTCCCAGCGCGGTGCAGTGCGCGACGGCGCGCCGCCCCAGTGCTGTGTACATCCGCGGGACCGCCGAGCGAACGGCGTAGGCGATGTGAAAGGTGTCGCCCTGATCGAGCACGGCCATGTTCGCGTTCAGACCGGTCACGTCGGCCAGGTGATCCAGGTGGGAGAGGCCGTGAACCCGCACGTCGAGCTGATTGAGCGCAACGCCGGCCAATTCCACCAGGGGAAGGCCGATCCGGTACATCCCGCTGGGCTGGCGCACCAGGTACCCCTCGACGTCCAGCGTCGTGACGTAGCGATAGGCGGTCGAGTAGGGGACGTCCAACCGCTGGGCGATGTTGGTGATCGCCCACTCTGGCGCGAGGTGATTGAACAGGCTGAGAACCTGCAATCCGCTGCCGATCGTCTTGGCAACGGAGTCGGGCCGTCGGGCGTCGCGATCGCCCTCTCGGGCGCGAGACCGTCTCACGCTTCCCCCTTTGATCTTCCGTTATTTGGAAGGGCAATCCTATTGACACAAGTTTAATGCAATATCTAGACTGGTCGCAACTGGAGCGGCGGCGAGGAGCCGGCCGCGGTTCTGAGCACGACCCGCGAGCAGGCGCTGCAGGCTCCCGACGGCCAGGTGCCGCCCGAGAGAAAATTCTGGGAGGTCTCCAGACGTGGACCGCGATGATTCCGGTCTCCAATCAGTCAGTCGGCGCGATCTTTTGCAGGGATTGGCGTTGGTCGCCGGTGCCGGCGCGCTTGGCGCGATTCTGGTGGCGTGCGGTCCGCCCGCAGCAGCGCCAGCCGCTCAACCGACACCGGCCCCGTCTGCGGCCAAGCCAACTGCCGCGCCGGCCGCGGCGCCGACGACAGCGCCCGCAGCCACGGCGGCTCCGCAGCAGCAGTCCGTGAGCTTGCAGTGGAGCACCTGGAACACCGGCGGCTTGCTGACTCAAGACAAGACCTTCGTCACTCTCTTCGAAAAGGCCAATCCTTCCATCACGGTCGAGGTCAACAACGCACCGAGTGATTACTCGGCCAAGCTCCTGTCTCAGGCGGCCTCCGGCTCCCTCTCGGACGTCATCCACATCGCGGCCGACTACTACCCGGCGCTGGTGAACGCGAAGGTGTTGCTGGACGTCACGTCGTACTTCACGGACGTCAAGTTCGACTACGGCCAGTTCGTGCCGTTCGGCGATGTCTTCCGACCCGGTGGGCGCATCCTCGGCGGTCTCGAAGACTACTCCAAGATCTACCCTCTCTTCTACAACGCGGGCATGTTCACACAGGCCGGTATCCCCACGCCATACGACCTATGGCAGAAAGGGGAGTGGACTTGGGATGCGTTCCGCCAGACGGCGAAGCAACTCACAAAAAGCGGCGTGTGGGGTGCCTACGCCTACAACTCGTGGGAAACCGGATGGTCACCGTGGATCTACGCGGCGGGCGCCACCGATTGGATCGCACCGACGGCGAACTACGGCGCCAAGATCAGCATCGATGGCCCGAACGTGCAAAAGGCGACCCAGTTCCAGGTGGACCTGATCTATCAGGACCAGGTCTCCGCAAAGCCGGGGCAGATCGCCACCGTCGGCGGGG
>DATLRG010000148.1:0-8097 GCA_035534795.1 Chloroflexota bacterium | reverse complement strand
CTGATTGGGCTGCCCGATCCAGACGGTCGCCCCGCTGGCGTGCGAGGTGGGGCTGGACGTGGGATCGCGAGAGACGGTCGCTGCGGTGCTCGAGACCGCCGTAATCTGACCCGTCAGCTCCGCGTCGATGAAGAGTTTCTGTCCCACTGAGACGTTCGCGGTCGAGGCCAAGGGAATGCTCGTGGTCGTGGCCGTGATCGCGGCGCTCAGCGTGGTGCTGGCGAGGGTATAGCTGGACATCTTGGGATCGCTCCTTTGCCGTGCGCCGTTAGGCGCACGCGATGACGGTGGCTTCCTGCTCCGCGAGGCCGACGCCGGCTCCGAACAGGTTGTCCAGCCGGTTGGTCATGAGCGGCGCCGCCCCCGGCCACTGCACCCACTGACGGATGAACCGCAGCGACAGGCCCGTCTTCGGGTCCGTGTACTGGCGGCAGATTTCGACCGACTCCGGCTCTTCGAGCGGGACGCCCGCGATGAAGAACGCGCCGGGGTGCATGGCGAGTCCGACCTTCCCGGATTTGCCACTGGGAGCCGTCGTCCCCGGCCAGAGCGTCAGCGCCGCGCCGGCGGCCGGCAGGGCGTCCACGTTCTGGTACTGGCTGCCCGGCCCGTAGATGGGCGGATAGACGGTCAACGTCGCCGCACTCCCCGTCCCGGTGACGGGCTGGAGGACGGTGAACGTCTTCGTGCCGGCGGCCGACGTCCCGGTCGTCTGACGGGTCATCTGGTTGACCTGGTTCACGTCCGCGATGGAGAACTTGTCCCCCGGGTTGAACGTGTCCCCGGTTGTGCAGGCGACCACCACCGACGAGCCCGAGCCGCTGGTGAAGGTGACGGACCCAGCCCACGTGCCGGCCGTGTGCGTGATGAGCGAGTTCGACCGATACCAGTCGAAGCTGTCCGACGTCCCGATCATGCCCGTGCGGATCTGCTTGCTCACATCCGCCGCGGGATTGAAGTCCGTCTGGTTACTCACCCTGACCGCCCGAATGACCGGCGGCGGCAGGACGAGGCCGAGTTCCCCATCGTCGGTCGGGCAGTCCATCTCCGCGAGGTTCTGAAGCGCCGCGGCCGACGTGCCGTCGAAGGTCGTCGGATTCGTGCCGAGCGCCCCCACGACCATGTTGGCGTTCTGGTAGCAGAATGTCGCGAAGTAGTTCTCGATGCCCTGCCGGTGGTAGTTCACCGCCGGACGGACATAGATCTTCTCGACGCGATCTTCCCCGCGCTCCATGTCCAGCGCCTTCTCGACGTCCTCCCACTGGAAGGGCGTCGTCAAGGTCTGGTCCATCGTGAGCGTGGTATACGGCCGATCCAACGCCTGCGCGTTGTAGGCCATATTGTTCGACTGCGGGATGTACCGCTGCGAGAGCGGGATCGTCAGGGTCTTGCCGATCGCGAACTTCTGGGCGTACTCGCCGGAATACTGCGGATCGCAGAGCGCGCCAATGGCGAGCTCCGAGGTCAGCAGGACCAGCCCCTTCATGGCGACCCAGCTCGCCTTGTTGAATGTGTTCGTGGAGGCCATTCGCCTACTCCTAGATACGCCCGCGCTGCCGCAGTCGGTCCTGCAAGTCGAGTGCGGCAAACGCGCCCACATCGCCGCGCGCCAGTGCAGCAGCTTTGGGGTCCGCGTTGCCGCCCGTCTTGCCGACTTTCGGCGGCGGCGGAGGGGCAGAAGACACCGGTGACGGACGAACCGGAGCCGCCGCCGCTGCGGGCGCTGCCGGAGGGGGTGACGAGAGCCGGCCATCCAGCCGACTCAGAGCCGGCAGCCACTGCCCCGGGGGTAACGCGCCGATGCGCGCCACGTCGTCGGGATGGGCCGCCAGATGGCGATAGAACGCCGCGGGCTGCTCCGATTGGAGCACCGCTTCCGCCGCGACGTTGGCGAAGGTCGACGGGCTGCCCGGTGGCAGCAAGCTCAACGGAGTCGCATCCCGCAATTGCGGAACGGCCGCGAACGCCGCCTGAAACTCGGGGTCCGCCAGCGCCGGCGTGATGCGTTCTCGGAACGCCGCGACCTGCGCCTGAGCGGACGTCTGGCGCTCGGTCATCGCCTGCGACGCCCGGAACTCCGCCGCGCGGGCGTCCTGCACGAACAGCGACACCGCCGCGGCGTGTTCCTCGATGCTGTCGTACTCGGCCAGCTTCGGATAGGCCGCCATCTGGGCATACCGCTTGTAGTCCGGCATCATCGCCGCGGCGGACGCTTCCGGGGCGCGCGCCTGTGCCCGCAGCTCGGCCATCTGCTGCTGGAGTCCCGCCGTCGCACGCTCCACCGCCTGCCGCGTGCGCTCTTCCTGCTGCGCCTCGCGCTGCTTGCGGGTCAGCTTCGGTTCCGGCGCGTCTTCGGCCTCTGCCGTCGCGTCAGCCTCTACCACAGGGGCGGCCGGCTCGACGAGGGCGGGCGCCTCAACCTGCGGCTTGGTCAGCGTGGACAAGCCCTTGAAATGCGCGTCCGCAAACGCGCCGAAGTCGCCGCGCGAGGCGGCTTCACTCTCTGCCGATATCGTCGGGGTCGGCGCCGGTGCGGCCGTGGTCTCGACTGCCATTTACATCACTCCTGCGCCGGGAGGCGGCGCCGTCGGCGGCATGACCTGACTCATCAGCAGGTCGTGCGCCCGATCCTTCTGCGACTCCATCGCCTGATGCTGACGAGTCAACGCGGCCTGCCCTGCGTCGTGCAACCGAGTCGCCGCGTCCGTCTTCATCCCGCCGATGCGCTGGAGCTCTTCCAAGACCATCGCCATCGTCTCGATCTTCGCCTCGATCGCGGCCACGTCCAACTTGACCGCCCGGTCGGCCGCCTCGCTCTGACTCTGCGCGTCGGTCTGGTACTGCGTCACCTGCATCTTGCTCTGCGCTTGGAGCTGCGCGACCTGCAACCGACCCTGCTGCTCGATCTGCTTGCCTTGCAGCATCTGCTGCGCCTGCTGCAGCTGCTGGTGGGCCTGCTGCAACTGCTGCATGAGCGCCTGCACTTCCGGCGACACCGGCTTCCCGTCGGCCCCCTGCGGCACCGGCGGGGCGATGATGTCGGCCATCTCGTCCATCAGTGGACCACCGGCCTGCATCCGGATCACCTGCGCCAAGAGTGATGCCGCGGCCTGGGGGCCGGAGAATTGCGCGATCTGCGGCAACTGGGGCAGGAGTGCCGCGCCGAACTCCAGCGCCGCTTCCCGCTCGCTGTCCGAACTCGGGCCGGTGGAGACCGTGACCTGATAGTCACCCTTCGTCGACACCCCGTCGTCGGTGTTGATCGACACAGCCTGCGCCGACCCGTCCGCCTTCAGGGTGCCCGTCTCACCCGCGTAGTCGTAGATCTTGTCCGCGAGGTCCTCGAAGATGATTCCCACGCGCCGGATCATGTCCTCGTAGTTGTTCACAAAATGGAACGTGCCAGACGCATACGCCTTATCGATCTTCCCCAACGCCAGCCCGGACTGCTGCGGATTTTGCGCCGCATCGGTCGGCAGGAAGTTCGCACACATGGCGGACTGAATCGCGCGGCGGTAGCCTTCCTTCACCAGCTCCAGCGCCTGTAGGTGCTCCCCGGCTGGATAGTCGATCCGGCTCGGCGGCGGTAACGGTTGTGGCCCGGTATCTTCGGTCGTCGCGTTGTACTCCAGGTACGCCTTGGGCTCGTGCATCGCCTGCTGGAACTCACGCTCGTGCCCGTCGAACTGACCTTTCGCGCCGATCAGCGGCGCCTTGGGGATCTGGCTGATGACCTCAAGCTGCTGGCTCGCGGCGTAGCACATCGCCTTCCAGGGGTCGCGCCCGAACCGCGTCATGCTCAGGATGACCCGCTCCGTCTGGCCGCCCTTCGGCACGAAGAGGATCTTCCCGTAGCACGAGACGATCGGGATATACCGACCCGGCCACTCGTGCTCGCTGAAAATCTCTAGCCCGTTGGTCAGGCACATCTTGATCGACGGGTAATCGACCTTCCTGATCGCCCGAATCTGCGCGCCGCTGTGGACGACCTGATCGTCGAGCTCGTCCTCGAACGCGGAGTACGGTTGCGGAGGCGGAGGCTGGCTCTGAGCCGACGCCGGGCCCGCAATCCCCAGCATCCCCGGCGCGGCGGCCGGCATCTGAGGCGCGGGCGGCGTGACCAGCACCAGCGTGCGCGGCCGCGTCGTCTCATACCAGTATTCCGACCGGAGGATCTTGTTCCCCGTGATCCACTCCGGCAGGTTCGCCATCCACGCCCCGGTTTCCGGCGTCTTCGCCTTCGGATGGGCCTTCTTGTGCTCCGAGAACGTCAGCCACTCGTTCACGAAGCAGAACTTCATGTCGGACGAGTCCGGCATCAGTGCTTCGGGATCGGGCTCGACCACGTCCGGATCGGGAAAGCCGCCGATCCAGATCTCCTGATTCGGGGACCGCAGCTCGAACTCGGTATACACCCGGACGAAGCCGTACGAGCGCTGAATGGCGTTGCTCGCCGCCGTCGTGTAGTGCGTCTTCGCGCTGGACCGATACTCCGTCTCGCGCGCCTTCCCCTCGTAGAACTCCGCGCCGTCCACGGTCGCGCCCGTGCCCTTGGGCGAGAACTTCATCCCGCGTGGATTGGACCAGAGCTGGTTGATCACCTGATTGAAGTACTGGCCCATCTCCTGCGGCGCGATCGTCGGCCGCTTGTCCCGCTGGCGCTTGTCGTCCTCGCTCCACGGGTCGCCGGCCACGAACTTCATGTCCTCCGCGGCTTCCTTGCGGATCGGTCGCCAGCCGTTGACGGCGGCGGTCTTCCGCTCGCGGATGTCTTGGAGGTCGAGGGCCATTAGGATTCCGTCCGCGCCACGAATCTCAGCGTCTTGGCCTGCCGGTCATAGGACCACGCCCCGCGCCCGCTCGCCGTGGGACGGAGGATCTCCGCTGGCAGACAGGCCGTCCCCGCCAGTAACAGCGGGTCCGACCATTCCACCTGTAACGCCCGCAGCGTCATCTGCGTGACCATGAAGCGCCGAAAGTCCTCATAGCCGACGGGGTCGTACCAGCACTCAGACACGCTACTTACTCGCACTCAGCGACTTGTGCCGGCTCGTGGCGCTCAGGTGATGCTCCGTGACGCGCTCGCCGTCCATCTCGACGCCCATGCGGCGTTCCTTGGCCTCAGCCGCGGGCGACTCGGCACGTTCCTGCGACCGCGTCTCGTGGCGCTCGTTCTCCATCATCGCCGCGCGCACAGAGCTCTTGCTGTCGCCCTAGCCGAGCTTCGCTCTGGCTTCGGCCTTGATGCGACTCTCCGTCGCCGGACTGATATTGCCAGCGCGCTCCGAACGGGTCGCGCCGGAAATTGCCAGCCGCGCATGCTTCTTGTCGCCCATCGGGAAGCCCTTGGACTTCGGCAGCCCAAATTCGCTCGCCGGCATCTTGTCCCGCGCCGCCTTGCTCAGCTTCGCCATCAGTCCTTCTCCTCTTCCAGATCAGCGATCGCACGTTCGACGTCCAGTGCGAAATCATTCAGGGCACGGCGCGTGAGGTTGTCGATCGGGACCCCAGCCAGTTCTAAGGCTGCGCGGATGGTCTCGCGCCGCTCCGCTCTCGCGGTAATGTTCGCCGCCAGCTCGTGAGACGACACGATCACGGCGAGTTTCGCCATCTGATCAGCCCTTCCGGCGCTTGGCGCCGCGGTGATGGTTCGTCACGATCTCGCCGGTGCTCGACGACTTCAGGTGCGGCCCGAGATTGCGGGCCGGATGCGGCGCATAGGTGGGCTTATCCTGCTCAGACCCCACCGCGAAATCGTGGAGCTGCTGATGCGTCATCGACTGCCGAATCTTCCGCGCCATCGGGAAGTTCGCCCCGTGCTCGGCCGCCTGCATCAATCGTTGCTGCGCCTTTGACTTGGCCGGCATCAGCCCACCACCGCCAGCACATCCTCGCCGTTCAGCAGCACCAGATGGGCGACCCCTTCGACGCCGACGACATCCCCGCCCCACTTGTCCACGATGACCCGATCGCCCACCGCGCACGGCATCGGTAGACGCTCGCCGTTCCGGCCCTTCCGTCCGGGCCCGACGGCCAAGACTTCCGCTTCCGTGGTGCGCCAGCGCTTCGCCACGTCCGGGACGATGATGGATCCGACCTGATCGGGGGGAGGGTCGCGCTTGACGAGGACCTGATCGCGCAGGGGTCGCAGCGTGGCAGCCGAGACATCCGCCGTGAGGCTGGGAGGCTGCGGCTCAAACCGACTCTGCGACGTGGGCACGTACTCGGAGTGCGTCAGGCTCACGCCCGCGATAATACGCACACCCGGCACCGCTTGTCGCGTTTAACGGGCTACTTTATTTTGGCGACGGGCAAGGATGGGTTTAAAAGGCGTGGGGGCGCGCTGTCTTTGTCGGTACAGCGGTAGTAGGCGCCATCACGCAGACGAATAATCCAGACGGCGCTGTACCAGCGGCCGACTCGCCCTGAGTTCGCCTCGTCGAGGAAGCGGCCCTTCACGAGTGCCCGGCCGTCCACTGCGTGCGAGGCGTAAAACTCAGCGACCGTCACCGAGAGGCCCACCACGCGCAGAGGACGAACGCGCCGTAACCGACCACGGCGAAGAGAAGACCCAGCACCGCGATGAGATCCATGGTCACCCCCACACGCTCCGCGGCGTGTACGGCTGCGCAGATGGTCGCTTCTCGGCCGGCGTCTTCTGCCGCACGGCCAGATACCGGAACGCATCGGCCCCATGCGATGACCAGTCATGCACGGGCGTCGGCTTGAACTCATTCAGCCGGCTGTTGAAGTCGCGCCGGTAGTGCTGCAGCGCCTCGAGCCCGGCTGAGCACTTCTCGTCGTCGATCCAACAGCGCGGGAGCAGCATCCGGGCCGCGTGGATGCCGTCCTCGATCGGGATGTTCGGCGCGACGCGGAACTTGATGCCCAAGCTCGCGGCCGTCTCGAGGCGCGACCGTCCAGAACCGAGCTCCTTCACCTGGATGTCGTGCGGCGCCCAGTGCGTGCCGTAGAGATAGCCTTTGGTTTGGAGGATTTGCGCGTAGTGCGGGAGGCCTTCGCCGGAGGCTTCGTAGTAGTCGACGATCCGCAGCTCGCCACTACGCAGAGATTGAGAGAACCAGATGGCGGTGGCATCTCCCACACCCAAATCCCAGTCCGTGTCAACAGGTAGAGTCGGTTCGACGGGGACGCGGCAGAGATGACCGGCGGCGCGGAGGGCCGCGAGCTCTGCAGCGTAGATCGACCCCTTGACGCTGGCCTCAAAGCTGCACTCGTACTCTTGCGCGTACTCATCGGCGGTCATGTCCTTCCGCGCGGCGGCCAACTCATCAGACGAGATGATGCCAGTCTGGCTGGCCTTCATCTCCGCGAAAAACCAGCTCTCATCCCGCCGCGCCTGCTGCGCGAGGTCGTAGAAGTGATTCTTCCCCGCCGGCGTGCCCAGAAATACTGCCCATCCCCCCCGATCCGACAGCGCCGGCCGCACGACCTCGCCATAGGTCTTGGGCGGCATCAGGCCGTATTCGTCCAGCACCACGCCGTCGAAGTAGAGCCCGCGCAAACTATCCGGATTGTCGGCTCCGTAGATGCGGACCTGCCCGAAGTTCGGATAGTCCGACCGCAGTTCGCTCTGGTTGAAGCTCACGCCGGGAATCACGCGGGAGAAGTCCTGGATGTAATCCCACGCGACTTGTTTTCCCATCGTGTAGGTCGGCGCGATGTAGGCGAAGCGGGGCTTCGCGTTGCGGCAGGTGACGGCGCCTTTGATGAGTTGGTTGACAGCCGCGACCGTCTTGCCGAGACGACGGTGGGCGACGGTGACGCTGAAGCGGTGAGACTCCCAGCCGGCGTGAAGCGCCAACTGCACGGGCCGGGGCTCGTACGGAATCTCAATCACCGGCACGGGGCGTCCGCCATGTGATCTCCAGCGCGCCGTCGACTTGGAGCCGCACCGTCAGCAGCCCGAAGCGCTTCGCCAGGAGCTCCAGCGCCTTGAGCTTGTCCCAGAGCTTGAACTTGTGGACCCGGTCCGTCTTCCCGTCTCCGGCCTCGGCGTTCTTGATGATGACTTCCATGCTCGCGAGCGCCGCGCCTTGCTCAACGGTCAGCTTGTGGATGGGCTTCAGGTTGCCG